>JAHDDN010000593.1 GCA_020629335.1 Chitinophagales bacterium
CATAAGTTTTTGACCACTCTATTTCGCCGCATTCATCAAGCTTGAGTGCATAGATATCTTCTTGCCCTAGGCCACCATTACTAGTGCCATAACTAGACGTTACAGCCCCAATAAGGAAGCCACCATCTTGTGTTGAGATAAATGATTGGGGATAATCATACCCATCTCCACCCATTATATGATAGAAGGTTTCCTGTGCTAAAAGAGGATAGAATAGAAAGGATAAAAGAATTATAAAACTAATAACTCTATTAGGTGTAATACTAATTGTGTTGGGTGAAATCATTATATTAGGGTTGGGTTAGATAACAAAGATAATTATTCTTCAATTAATTGCAATATCATCTACTTAGGTGTGTATAATGCTAAAGATGAAGTGATTAAACTACTCTTTTGTAATTACTTAATAAAAGTTTCGTATTTTGCCACTCTTCTAGTTAAGAAAGTTAAGAATTTATGAAGGACAAAAGATTAAAATTTTTGGAAAAGTACCAAGCCTCTTTTCTGACAGCCTATTTCAAAGAAAACATTGTTGTGCCGAAGGGTTTATCTGCAAGCTATATTTTTTATCGAGTGGCTCGCCCTATTTTGAAATTAAACTATAAAGCTTTTAAGTATTTTCATCCCAATTCGCCTTGGTTAAGCCAATTAGCCATCTTATTCATGGAAAAGCACTTACATAAAAGAATGATAGGTTTGGAGTATGGTAGTGGATTTAGTACCACCTTTTTAGCAGAAAAATCACAAGAAATTGTAGCGATAGAGCATCATAAAGAGTGGTACAACAAAATAGATCAGTTAATCAAAGAAAAAAAAATAGAGAATATAGAGTATGTTTTTATTCCTAAAGAAGAAGGTCCAATAGCTGAAGCACAAAAAGTTAGTTTCCCAGAATTAGCATCAGATTTCAAAGTTAAAAACGAATTTGCAGACTATTTTAATTATGTAAAAAAATACCCTGATGAACACTTTGATTATATCATCATTGATGGAAGAGCAAGAGTAGAGTGTACGATTAATTCTCTACCCAAACTAAAAAAAAATGGCTTATTAATACTCGATAATTCAGAGCGAGAACGTTATGCTCCCATCTTTGAAATGTTGAAAAACTGGGAACAAAGTAATACCTCGACAGGCCTAACAGATACCACTTTTTTCGTAAAGCCTCAATAAGAGTTAAACATCATCAATGGGAGAAATCAGATCACAAAGCATTAAGAGTTTAATCATACTCTATCTAGGCATTGCCATCGGCTTTGTGAATGTGATTTTTCTATTTCCACTCACCCTCACAACCGAAGAAATAGGCTTAGTCAATGTCATTCGAGGCGGAATCGTGGGCATCTTTTCCATCTTAGCCCTCTTTGGATCTAATACAATGGTCATCCGTTTCTTCCCCTTTTTCAAGGATAAAGAGAATCAACATGGCGGATTACTCTTCTTTGCTATTTTGATTTCTGTCATAGGATTCCTTTTTAGCTTACTCCTGTTTTTCGCCTTCAAAGGTCAAATAATAAGTTGGTTCATAGAAAAATCCCCGCTCCTAATCGACTATTTAGAATACGCTATTCCCATTGCTTTGGGAATCGTCATATTCAGAGTTGTAGAAGCCTTTAGTCGTTCCTATAAACGCATCGTAGTTCCCAATTTTTTATTTGAAGTCTACGTGCGTATTATCATGTCCATAGCCGTATTGGGCTACTTCTTCGGAATTTACGGACTCAAAGGAATGATGTGGGTATTAATCTTCAGTTACCTTTCCGTAGGCCTGCTCAATGTGGCCTACTTAGGTTCTTTGGGGCATTTATTTCTAAAGCCAAACTGGGGTATTTTTAAGCATCCCAAAATGAAGGAAATGCTCAATTTTGCTGGCTTTGTCGTATTAGGTAATTCCACCACCATCATTCAAGGGCAAATAGACCAGCTCATGCTCGCCTCTTTAGATAGCTTAGGGAATACAGGTATTTATGGTGTCGCTTTTTACATCACCTCCGTCATTGAAATGCCCCGTCGTCCATTAGGGCAAATCACTATTCCAGTCATCTCCAATGCTTGGAAAGAAAATGATTTAGCCACCATTAATAAACTCTACAAACAAACCGCCACCCTACAATTATTAGCCGCGCTATTAGTATTCATTCTAATCTGGATCAATATCGACAGTCTCTTTGATATGATGCCTAATGGCGATAGTTTTCGACCAGGTAAATACGTCATTCTATTCGTCGGCCTCGCTAAGCTTTTTGATATGTTCATGGGCATTAATAACGAAATCATAGTGACCTCTAAATACTACCGTTGGAACGTTCCGCTTATCCTGTTTCTCATCGTCGTATCCATACTAACCAATCTATGGCTCATCCCCATTTATGGACTAATGGGCGCAGCCATAGCGACAGCCATTACTGTGTTTTGTTACAATGCTTTGCGCTTTCTCTTCATCTATTGGAAGTTCCGAATGCACCCTTTCAATTCCAAAACCTTTGTAGGCATTTTCATCGGAATAGTTACCTTAGGCATCGGCTATATATTACCCATTTTCGATCTCCCAGTTATTGATATTGCCTATCGCAGCATTCTAATGATCGCCATTTACGGCCTTCTAAGCATCC
>JAHDDN010000080.1 GCA_020629335.1 Chitinophagales bacterium
TGCCTGCTAAGCCTTCTATCACCATTGGCAAGTTCGCATAAGCATAATCTTCGATGAAGCCGCCTGTGCCTTCTACTATAAAAGCTGCCGATGTATTCGAAGAATCGAAATTCATCCATAAATTGAAGGTGCCGTCTTCATTACATTCATACTCATAAACGATCTCTCCTATCTCACAAGATGCTGGTTCTTCACAACAGACAGGATCAAGGCCTGTCCAATTGCTACAATTATCTACACTTAGATCAATCACACCAAATTCCCATACTGTTTCACAATCGCCTTCTAATGGGCCTAAGGTGATTGGTAAGTCTTCATAATTGAAATTGCCGTAGTTCGTGCCGTTTCCTTGTACAGTGAAACCTTCACTTCCGACATTTGAATATTCAAAGCCTAATTGGACGAAGAATGCTCCTCCATCACATGCGCTGGCTTCGGCCCATAAACCACCAATTTCACAATCAGCTGGTGGTTCCTCACAAACTGGTAATTCTATTTCTATACTGCTGCTACAATCAGGATTATCATTTTCTGAAACAGTTAATGCGACTACCCCTTCAGCCCAAGCTGGTACTTCGATTACATAATTGTTAGTTCCTGCTACTGCCACAGAAGTAATTGGTTCGCCATTGATGAAGATATTGGCATAAACGTTAGTAAAGCCAGTGTATAAGAAACCTACTTCCATAAACAACTGCTCGCCTTCACAGAATGGTTCTCCATATAAATCCCAGATTTCGCATTCAATAGGTTCTTCACAACAGACAGGATCAAGGCCTGTCCAATTGCTACAATTATCTACACTTAGATCAATCACACCAAATTCCCATACTGTTTCACAATCGCCTTCTAATGGGCCTAAGGTGATTGGTAAGTCTTCATAATTGAAATTGCCGTAGTTCGTGCCGTTTCCTTGTACAGTGAAACCTTCACTTCCGACATTTGAATATTCAAAGCCTAATTGGACGAAGAAGACTCCTTCTTCACAGGGCAATTGCTCTGCCCATAATCCGCCTATTTCGCATTCCGCTGGTTCTATTTCGCAATTTGGTAATTCTACTACTATGCTATTGAAGCAATCCGGATTATCATTTTCACCTATCCCTAATTGAATGATACCGCCTTCATAATCCGCGGGTAATTCTATCGTATAATAAGGTGCTCCCACTTCATAGAAAATGTATATTTCGCCATCTACATAAACATCTATAAAGTCATTCGTAAAGCCTGAATAGTTAAATTCAAAATCCACGAATACTTGTTCGCCATCACAATAAGGTTCTGCTACTAAATCCCAGATTTCACATACTATTGGCTCCTCACATAATATCGGTTCAAGCACTGCAACATCCACACAAGTAATATCACTTAAATCAGTCACTAAGAATTCCCAACTGCTTTCTCCATCACCTACTAATGGGCCTAAGGTAATTGGTAAATCTTCGTAATTAAAGTTACCATAATTGTTAGCATTTCCTTGGACACTAAAACCTTCTGTGTCGCTTGGTAAGTTTAATGCTTCAAAGCCTAATTGAATATTGAATACTTCCCCATCACAGCCTAAAGGCTCTACCCATAAATCTACTATTTGGCAATCCCCTGGTGGTTCTATTTCACAAGTTGGCAATTCTACTACTGTACTGCTGAAGCAATCTGGATTATCATTTTCGCCTATCCCTAATTCGATGACGCCGCCTTCATAATCAGCTGCTAATTCTAATGAATAGAAAGTCTCGCCTACTTCAAAGAATGTAAAAATTTCGCCATCTACATACACATCAAAATAAGCATTGGTGAAGTTCGCATAGTTAAACTCGAAATCTAAAAATAGTTGTTCACCATTACAGTAAGGATATGTTACTATATCCCAGATTAAACATTCTACTGGTTCTTCACACAATATTGGTTCAAGTACCGCTACATCTATACATCCAGGGTCGCTTAAATCAAAAACTACGAATTCCCAGTTTGTTTCGCCATCACCCACTAATGGACCTAAAGTGATAGGTAAGTCATTATAATTAAAATTACCATAGTTCGTTCCATTTCCTTCTACACCAAAGCCCTCTGTTTCTGCTGGTAGGTTTAAAACTTCAAAACCTAAATCCACATAAAACACACTGCCATCACATGCATAAGGCTCTACCCATAAATCTACTATTTGACAATCCCCTGGTGGTTCTATTTCACAAGTTGGTAATTCTACCACTGTGCTATTGAAACAATCGGGATTATCATTTTCGCCTATCCCTAATTGGATGACACCTCCTTCATACTCACTTGGTAACAGTATTGAATAATAAGTAGCCCCTACTTCAAAATAAGTATAGATCTCACCATCCACATACACATCTATAAAGTCATTCGTAAAACCTGAATAGTTAAACTCAAAGTCCAGCAATAATTCATCACCATCACAATAGGATTCTGTTACTATATCCCAGATCAAACACCCTACAGGTTCCTCACATAAAACGGGTTCAATTACTCCAACTTCAGTGCAAGATATCTCGCTTAAATTGGTAACTAAAAACTCCCAATTTGTTTCACCATCTCCCACTAAAGGACCTAAGGTAATTGGTAAATCTTCATAATTAAAGTTGCCATAATTAGTACCATTTCCTTGTACGTTAAAGCCTTCAGTATCGACTGGCATATTTAAAATTTCAAAGCCTAAATCTACATAGAACACACTGCCATCACACCCCAAAGGTTCTACCCACAAATCAACTATTTGGCAATCAATTGGTGGTTCTACTTCACAGAATGGGGCTACAAACTCCCAAATATTTTCACAGCCAGATGCATCTGAAGTATAAATATGATAAACCGTTTCTCCGTCGCCTGCTAAGTTCTCTAAAGTGATTGGTAAATCGGCAAAATTGAACACTCCAATATATTGTTCTTCTATCTCTACGAAGAAGGAGGGTTGATCTCCATTATAATTGAAGTCAAGGTATAAATCAAAGTTGCCTGCTTCATCACACTCATAGGCTTCTAATATTCCATTGGTCATACAAGCCACTTCACAATTAGGCGTATTAATTTCTCCATAAGTATAACAATCACTCATTTGATTATCTACTATTTCAAAACTAAGGCTTTCTTCATTTCCTTCAAATGGGCCTAAGGTGATTGGCAAATCATCGTAAGAGAAATTCCCAAAATTAGTTCCCATTCCGTTAGTCATTTGGAAGCCATCAGTTCCTACATTAGCATACTCAAAATTGAGTTCAACAAATATATTTCCATCGCCATTACATTCTGTTATGTTAAAAAGCAAATCACTCATGAAGCATTCTAAAGGTTCACAGAAAGGACTTGTAAACTCGCTTGTTGATATACAGTCTGGCGCATCATTCGCTGTGATGCTTATCATATCTACACTTCCATCTCCAACTGCTACATTAGTTAATGTTAATGGAAGATCTCCTGATTCATATCCATAAAAATCGCCATTCACATAAACGTCAAAACCTGTTGATGGAAGGTTTTCATAAGTAAAGTTTACAAAAAGATTGTAGCTTCCATCAGGATTACAATCTAATACATCCACTGTCAATGGGCTTATGCTACAAGCAGTTTCTTCACAACAGACTGGATCAATACCTGTCCACATATTACAATTATCGATGCTTAGATCAATTACTCCAAACTCCCAAACTGTTTCGCAATCTCCTGCTAAGGGGCCTAAAGTAATTGGCAAGTCTTCATAATTAAAATTGCCGTAGTTAGTACCGTTCCCCTGAACGGTGAATCCTTCAGCTCCTACATTAGCAAAATCGAAACCTAATTCAATATAGAATGATCCTCCATCACATGGCAATTGTTCTACCCATAAGCCATCTATGGCACATTCTGCTGGTGGTTCTACTATACAATTCGGCAATTCTACTGATATACTATTGAAGCAATCTGGGTTATCATTTTCGCCTATACCTAATTGGATCAAGCCACCTTCATAATCGGATGGTAATTCTATGGTATAATAAGTCGCTCCTGCTTCAAAATAAGTATAGATTTCGCCATTTATAAAAACATCTATAAAGTCATTTGTGAAACCGCTATAATTAAATTGAAAGTCGATTAATAATTGCTCACCTATACAATAAGGCTCTGCTACTATATCCCAGATTTCACAAGTAGGTTCTGGTGTACAATCAATAGGATCGATAATCGTAAAACTTGAGCAGCCTTCTATTTCTAAATCAGTTACCACAAATTCTAAGGTCGTTACCCCATCTCCTCCTATTGGACCGATTGTATAAAAAGGCTCTCCGTAAGCAAAACTACCTCCATAATTATTTCCATTTCCTAAGATCGAAAAGCTTCCGCTGGTATTTTCTGAATCAAAGGCTATATCTACGAGGAAATTACCATTTTCATCGCAAGGATAAGCTTCTGCTATTACATTAGTTATGATACATTCTCCTGGAGGTGTTTCACAACAAACTGGATCAAGACCGGTCCAATTACTACAGCCGTCAATCTCTAAATCAATGACGGCAAATTCCCAAAGCGTTTCGCAGTCGCCTTCTAATGGGCCTAAGGTAATTGGTACATCAGCATAATTAAAGTTGCCGTAATTATTCCCATTGCCTTGAACGGTGAAACCTTCATTTCCTGCATTTAGATATTCGAAGCCTAACTGAACATAGAATACCCCTTCTTCACATGGTAGTTGTTCTGCCCACAATCCTACTATTTCACACTCTGCTGGCGGAGGAGTACAGTCTGGAGCAGTAAAACCAAAATCAGCGGCACAAGAAGGTGTGTCGCTTGCAGTGACCACTAAATTAATATTACTGCCATCGCCTTGAGCGAAGTTGCTAACTGTAAAAGGTGGTTCATCTGTAATATAGGCCACAAAGTCTGCGCCATTATAAATATCAAAACCGACACCTGGAGTATTAGCATAGTTGAAGTTGATTGTTAGATCAAATGTTCCATCTTCATTACATACTCCTGCATCTGCTATTAAGCTAGTGATACTACATGGAGGTGGGCTACACTCAATAGGTTCTATAAAAGTAAAGCCTAAACAGCCATCTATTTCTGAGTCGTTTATTATAAATTCCCAAGTGGTTATTCCATCTCCTGTTACAGGGCCAACTGTGTAATAGGGTTCTCCATAATTGAAAGTGCCATAATTATTGCCGTTTCCTACTACAGTAAAACTACCACTGGTATTTTCTGAATTAAAGCCTATCGCAACTAAGAAATTACCATCGCCATCACATTCGTAGGCTTCTGCAAAAGCGTTAGAGATACTACATACACCACAATCGATTGTGCCTAATTCAAAGTAATTAGAGCAATCTGGATTTTCGCTATCAATAATTACTATTTCATAAGGGGTGGTTCCATCTCCTGCTAATGGACCAATTGTGTAAAATGTCTCGCCATAATTAAAAGTGCCATAATTATTACCATTGCCTGCTACTGTAAAGCTGCCCGAAGTATTCGCAGAATCAAATTCAAAATCCAATAAGAAATTACCATCCTCATCACAAGGGTGAGGTTCTGCATAAACATTGGCTATTTCGCATGATGGAATAGTGCAGTTAGGGCTTTCAAACTCCCATTCTGCAAAGCAGTCGGGATTGTCATTTTCTGCGACCTTGATATAGTGGAAAGTGCCATCTCCTAAAGCATAATTAGGAATAGTTAGTGGCAAATCACTATAGGAATAAAATCCAAAGAAACTTCCATCGGCACCATAGAGGTCAAATCCTACTAGTTCTACATCCACGTAATCAAAGTCGACATAGAGTTCGTAGTACCCATCACTATTGCAGTTACCTGGATCTACTACTAAGTTACTCAACTCACAGACAGCATATAATTGTGAGTTAATAGGTAATACCAAAGCTATCAATATAGCTAGCAGGTAGGTATTTTTTTTCGAAAGTAAATTTGCTTTAATCATCTTCGTTTGTTTATGGCCGCTTATCTTAATAATAGGGTTATTTCTTCATCTTTTAACTTAGCAGGCAAGTAAGTAAATGGTCAAAAGAAAATTTAATTTTACCCAATTACTTAGCTTGTAAAAATCAGCTCATCTTATATGTGATTTTTTATCAATTATACAAGAGTCACTTTCACGATACAAATATGTCGAATAAATAGTAGTAGAAAAAGTACTTTTTAGTTGTATAGTCGGTTTTTTTTATCTTTTTAAATGCCTTAAAAGACTATTTTATTAGCATTTTGTGTTTTATTAGTCGGTTTTTTTATCTTTGATTAATTCGCCTACGACTGAAGTCTTGGGCAAGCATGTTGTTCATGTCTACAACATGTTATGGTTGTAGTCAGAGCCTATGACCAATACAGGGGCTAAAGCCTTATATTATGGAGGCTTGTTAGGCTGTTTTTGCTGCTTTATGACCGCCCCTATCCCCCTTTAATTTAAGGAGGAGTTTTTTTGGCTTAGGGATGGTAGCGGTATGGGGCGTTCATGGCCTGACTTACGGAACTTAGCTGGACGTAGGCTGGCCCGAAGGGCAGACAAGTACGGCTTAGTGGAGTAGGAAGGCCATAGCCACATGAGAGCGGACAGCCCGACCCTTCCTTATTTTTGATCGGAGGGCGCACACATAGGTAGCGTCCCTACGGGCCGATCAAAAATAAGGAAGGGGAAGCCCCAAATTAACATTGAAACGTTGGAACTTTTGAACGTTAAAACGTTGGAAACTGATACACTAATTAAGCAATTCATGAATCCACTAATATGCATCAGAGTACTTTAATTCAGTTTTGTAGTCGATTGACTCGTAAGGAGATGACTCGCTATCGGGATAGTGCGTTATCGCCTTATTTTAATAAGCATAAGGATGTGCTGGCATTGGTGACTTATTTGAATGCCATTTATCCTGATTTTAGTGAAGAGAAATGTGAGGAGACGCTTCTTTATCAGGTAATTTTTGGTAAAAAGGCATTTGATAAGGCCAAGTTGAAGCATGTTTTTTCTTATGCTTTAAAGTTGATGGAGCAATTTTTGGCGGTTGAGCAGCTTCGGGATGATGAGGCGGTCAATGGGCTTTTATTGCTCAAGCAATTAAGATACAAATCTTTGGGCAAACGTTTTGAATCTCGCTTAGATTTTCAGCAGAAAATGTTGGATAAACGACCCTTTCGTAATTCGGAGTATTGGTTGGCTTTGTATAGTTTGAAGTCGGAGGCGGATTTGTATTCGGAGAAGCAGGCGCCTTATAAGCGGGATTTGTATATGCAGGCGAAGGTGGATCATTTGGATTTATTTTATTTGTCGGAGCAATTGAAGAATGCTTGTGAGATGATTAATCGGCAATTGTTTTTGAATGTGGCATATCAGTATGATTTGGTGGAGCAGGTGATTACTTATTTGAAGGCGCATTTGGCACGTTATCAGGCTTATCCTTCTATCATTATTTATTATCAGGTATATTTGACTTTGACGGAGAGTGAAGAGCGAACAAATTATGATCGCTTGACGGAATTATTGGAGGAACATGCGGATTTATTTCCGATTGATGAACGTAGGGAGTTATATTATTTTGCTTATAATTATTGTTTGCGACAGGTGAATCAGGGGCAGGTTGATTTTTTGCAGGAGTCTTTTAATTTGATGAAAATTTTATTGGAAAAAGATTTATTGATTGAGCAGAATTATTTGTACGATTGGCATTATAAAAATATTATTGCGATTGCTTTGCGATTAAAATCATTTGAATGGACGGAATCGTTTATTCATGAATATAAATCTAAGTTGCCTCCTAATGTAGCAGAGAATGCTTTTAATTTTGGATTGGCTTCTTATTATTATAGCACTCAGCAATATGATCAGGCTTTAGGATTATTGCATAATGTGGAGTACACAAATATTGTTTATAATTTGGATGCGAAGTCTTTGTTGTTGCGTATTTATTATGAGTTGGAGGAGGAAGATTCGATGGATTCATTGATCAGTGCTTTTAGGCAGTATTTGCGCAGGAATAATTTATTATCTAAGAATAAGTTTGAGCGTTATAGTAATTTATTCAAGTTGGCGCATCGTAGTTTTAAAATTAAAATGCAGCTCCCTTTTCAAAGCTTTTCCAAGAATGAAAAAGACATAAAAAGGCTAAGAGCTGCATTTAGGAAAACTCCTAACATTGCCAATAAGAATTGGCTAATCAATAAAGTGGAAATGATTGAAAAACTGCTGAAAAAGTGATTTGTAAGATTCGCTTTTATATTGAACTCATTGAAAGTTTTTCTGCTGGCTTAGAAAATAGTTGATTTTCCGTATTTCTGCGTTATTTTATCGGCCCATAGCTCTGCTATGAACCTCAAAAATGCCTTGAACTACGAAAAATCACCTTATTTTCAGCTTCATCATAAAACTTTAAATGAGTTCATTAATTTGGCTATTAGCCTGATTTTAGTTCTAATTAGGAGAGCTTAATGAAGAGGGGATTAATCCTTTAGCTAAAAAACACACCTTGTTATGCGCATACATATTTAGCTAAGAGATTTCCCCCCTCTTTGAAAACAGTATTATTAAATACTATGAATATATCAATCCCTAAATCTTTCAATTCTACGCATCTCTTTCGTTAATACAGAGATTACCTTATCACGCAATTGAACTACTTGTTCTATACTTGTTTTGATTTTGCTCATGTCTTCTTTATTACGAGCCATTTGCTCTAAAGACCTGAATAAGGAGTCGGTATTTGTGGCGCCTACTAATGCGAAATTAGATTTTAGGCGGTGGGCTGTAAAGGCTATGCCTTCCCAATTTTGTGTATCTACGTAAGATTCCATTCTCGATATTTCACTTGGAACCATACTGATAAATATGCCAAACATTTCATATACACATTTGAGGTTACAACTATAGAGATTATTTAAGTAATTGCCATCCAATGAAGGATCAAATAAAAATCTTGGACGTTTACTTCTAACTCTTAATTGATAGTAGTCTACATTAGTCAAAAATCCTTGTTGTTCTCTTTTTAGGTTTCGTTCGGTACTCATGTCAAAAAATTTTATGTGCGGTAATATAAAAACTGATCGTTATAGCCGTACACACCTCGCCTATTCTTCAATAGCATATGAAGTCTATACGAACTAATAAATCTTGGTTAAAAAGTCCTAATAAGGGGTTGATAAAACTTAGTAGTATAAAAAGATAAAATGCTTAAAAATGGTTTGCTTATCACTGTGGGTTCTGAATATATATACGCTCATTTTTTGATTTCGTTGCGTTTTTGGAAAAAAAGTCACTTATTTTTTTTATTTAATATAACTATCATTATTATAATAATAATTCAATGACGTTTAAAGATCATTCTCATCACTTTATTCATTAGGGAATGTTAAAAAGATAGCTTCATCATAAATTAGCAAAAAAAAATAAAGCCCGTACCGAATAATTTCGATACGGGCTTTTGCCTACTGCTTATTAAAATATTCTACTAAATTTATTTTATCGTACAGTTACTTTATCTACTAAACTACCTTCAGCAGTTTGGATAGTTAATAAATAAACGCCTGCATCTAAATCGCTTATATCAATGCTATTACTATCTATGTTAGTAGTATTGATAATTGTTCTTCCTTGAAGATCTGTAATTGTGATATTCGTCACCTCTTCTGTTAATCCATCAATGAATAAAACATCAGTGGCTGGATTAGGATAGATTGTTAAGTCATTATAAAGTGTCTCAATTGAAGTACCGCCTTCTACATAGCCTGTCTCTGCTACTGCATTCAAGATAATTTCTTCCTCATCAGAACCGATTGCTCTAATGTTAGTAATCTCAACAGTAAACTCAGTCACTGCTTCGTTTTTACCTGCAATATTATCAATGATACCGATCATGCTACCAATAGAACCAGCACCACTCACATTCATTTGATCTTTTCTGGTAACAGCCATTTCAATTCGGCCATCTTCAGGGAATACTTTTTGAAGTAATAAAATATCTTCCATCACACCAATCCAGCTATCTTCTATATTGATTTGAACAGAAGCAGGATCAAATATTTCTACATCAAAGTTGACCGTAAATGCTACTCCATAAAATCCTTCTACATCAAGATTATCATCTCCTAACATGATTGGTGCAACTAATTCATCCCCATCACTTAATTCATTTTCTGGTAGATCAACATAGAATCCTGGATCATCCGCTGTTGCTTCTGACTCACTTCCCGTCTTACCATGCGTTTCGCCGTAGTTAATATCAATCGCCTCAAAATCATCATCATTAATGACGCCATCACCATTACAATCAGCATAAGCTAAGTTAACATCATTAGCAAAGAATAAGTCCCAAGAAAGGGCATAATGCTCTTCCCATGCATTACCCTGCTCCCATCTTTCACTTCCATCAATTCCATAAGCAATACCAATGTTTAATAAATCTTCATTATTAGCAATTCCATCATTGTTGGCATCACCTGGCCATACAACTAAAGTATCAACTGGGTTACCACCGCCGCCATTAACTGTAACATCTTGACAATACTCACACTCATTCATATTACTATAAGCTAATAAGCACACCGTATAATTACCTGCCGCTAGGTCAGCGGTTACAACATCTTCTCCTTCAAATGTATAGGTATTACCATCAGCTCCAGTAATATACCACAAGTATTGAGCATTATCTAAATTAGAGTAGCCATATAATCCCAGATTACCATCCCAAGACTCATAACCAAATTCTACTTCACAATCTCCACCACCAGTACCTGGCTCAGTAATCAAAATCATCTCTTCTCCAGAGCACTCTATTCCATTTGCATCTATAACAGTAACAGCTACGAAATATTCCCCAAAATCAGGGAAGTCTATAACTGGGTAAGGTCCTTCATAAGTAGTTAACATACCATTACCCATATCTACCGTCCATAGATAACTAATCGGCCCTGTTAAAGCTCCGTTGATCTCCGCATAAAGTGTATGAGATAAATCATTACCTAATGAATCTGAAGGATAAGAATAGATACCAAAAATACTACAATCACCAGGACCATTATCACCAATCGTGATGTACTCACAGTAAAAATCACACTCTGTCATATCGTTATAGGCACTCGCACAAACTTCATACTCCCCCCAAGTTGTTGGGAAATAAACTTCTTCCCCTTCACCTGTATAAGCATCGCCTGTTGTTAGGTTATATGCCGAGTAGTATACTATTCCATTAGTCAAATCAGTATAACCATAAAGATTTAAACCAAAGTTAGGATCAATCTCATACTCAAAGGCTACAAAACAAGAGTCTACTGGATTAGTACCACCGCCAAACTCAACAAAACTACACCAAGTACAATTCAAACCATCAGCTCCTGTACCTGTCACACATATTTCCATGAATTCTGTATTAGATGGTGGCGTAAGTGTATACGAATCTCCTTCACCTAACTCGATTCCATCAGCACTCCATGAATAAACTGGATCAGCTAAATTTGAGTAACCATATAATACTATACCATTAGGTACTGTTTCATACTCATAACCAACAATACAATCATCTGGTGGAGTACTATCACCAACTGTAAATTCTGTACAGTCCTCACATCCTGTAACATCATTAAAAGCATATGCACAAGCATAATAATCTCCATCAGGCAAATCTAAAGTAACCGTTTGACCATCTGCATCATAACTAAGCCCATTGGCACTCGAAACATACCAACCATAAGTGGCATTCGCAAGATCAGTTTGCGCAATTAAAGTAGTAGCCCCCATAGGATCAGTAAATACATCCATGAAGATATTGCATCCTAATGTGTCTATCTGCGCATCAGCAGTTTGGTTATTTAATAAACATAAGCTAAGCAGGCAAATCATTATTAAAAGAAAATTCTTTGGTCTCATAACTGAATTTTTTATTGAAATTTTAATTTTGTTTTCTTTCGATAATACAAATATCAAACATTATTAAAGGCTTACAAAGAACTTTTCAAGGCATTTCTCGGATTTTTTTATTCTTACAAACAGAAATTATCAACAAAAACAAACACTTCAAACAAAATTTTCTCGAAAATTATTTTTAGCCGACATTAAAAAAATGCTCCATTTCTACATATAAACAAGGATTTACACGCTTTTAAAGGGCAAACACACCAATTAAAAAGGCTGACACATAGGTCGACCTCGATATTTTTCATCAAAAAAAGGGCCGACACAATGGTACAGCTCCTACATTATTTACTTATTTGGGGCTTCCCCTGCGCTCGTAAAGGTGAGGTGCGTAGCACGAGCCAAATTATTCATCATTCATCATTATGCATTACTCATTGCAAGCGAAGCGCAGCCGTCGGGCTGTCCGCTCTCATGTGGCTATGCTCCTCCTACTCCACTAAGGCCCACTTGTCTCTTATTGGAGCCTGCGTGTGCCTAAGTTCCGTAAGTCGCAGCATGGCCGCCACATACCGCTTCCATCCCTAAGCCAATTATTAACTGATTAAATTTCTAACTGAAAAACTGATTAACTGAAATATTTTCATTAGTAGTTTCTCAGTTATTCGGTTAGTCAGTTTTATCGTTCCAATACTATTTTTTCTAGCTGAACACCCTTTTCAGTAGTAATGCCTAATAGGTAAACCCCTGCATCCAATTCACTCAAATCAATCACTTTATCTGTAACAGTTCTAAGTACGACTCTTCCTTGTATATCTGTTACCTCAATAGCAGCCATCTCAGTCAAGCCATCTACCAATGCTATTCCCTGCGTTGGATTAGGATACACTGACCATTTATTATCAAGTGATTCTATAGTCGTGCCTCCTTCTACATAGCCCGTTTCAGCAATCGTATTCAATAATACTTCCTGCTCATCATTTCCGATGGCTCTAACATTACTGATCTCCACCGTAAATTCGGTTAATTCATTTTGCTTACCTGCAATATTATCAATAATACCAATCATATTGGCAACTGGGCCTGCACCATCTACATTGATTTGGTTTTTTCTAGTAATAGCAATTTCTACTCGTCCCTCCTCAGGAAATGCTTTTTGTATACTTAATAATTCATCTGCATTTCCTAACCAACTATCTTCCAATTGTATTTCTACCGAATTAGGGTCAAATATTTCTACATCAAACTCAAGGGTAAAAGCCATCCCATAAAATCCTTCAACCCCAATGTTAGCATCCCCTAACATTAAAGGAGCAATTAGCTCATCTCCATCGCTCAGTTCTTCTTCTGGGAGATCTACATAAATAGTTGGATCATCCGCTGTAGCCTCTGACTCACTTCCTGTTTTGCCATGCGTTTCTCCATAATTGATGTCAATAGCATCAAAATCATCATCATTCACTGTTCCATCACCATTACAATCCGCATAAGCCAAATTGATTTCATTGATGAAGTATAAATCCCAAGGCATAGCCACATAGCCTTGCCAATCTGTTCCCATTTCTTCTCGCTCTACTCCACTAATGCCATAGGCAATACCAATATTAAGCAAGTCTTCATTATTCGCAATACCATCATTATTGGCATCACCAGGCCATACTAATAAAGTATCACCTGGATTAATAATATTAACCATTATATCTATACACTCATCACAGTAGTAGTCCCCATTAGGCAACCAGACCTCCACACATACTGCATGTAATCCTTCCTCAAACTGATACATTGCATTTTGTTCTCCCACAAAAATATCGACGCCATCTACTGACCAGTTAAAAGCATAACTAGGAAAGTCTATAGGCGTACTTTGCACTTCAAAGAAATAAGTACCCTCTTCTCCTTCAGAAATATATATTTCACAGCCCGCTGTTCCTTGATCTTCAATGTCTACCAATACCTCATAAGAACAACTCACCCCATTGGCATCTGTCAATTCAACCATTATATTATACTCTCCTGGCCCATCAAATATCACATCAGGAAAATCATTTGTGTAAGTAGTCGCTTCGCCAGTACTTAAATTGATAATAACCCAAACATAGGTTAATGGGTCTGTTAATAATGAAATATCGTAATCAACAGCTAAGGTATATTCATAAGCCATAGGATCTAAATCTTCCACCCAAATATCATAAATGACACAATCTTCTCCTCCTCCCGGACCAGTAACGACTATCTCCCCACAATAACTACAAAAATCATTACTATTAGAGGCATCTAAACATACCTCATAAATCCCTGGCCCAAGTGGAAACACAGCAATCTCACCAGTCTCTCCAAAAAAGCCTACTGTCCAAGCATAGTTTGGATCCTCCAAAGAAGAACTTCCATACAAAATCACCTCTCCATCTATTTCCTCATAATCAAAAGCCACCCAACAAGTATCTATTGGAGTCCCCCCATTATCAATTGGTATATCTTCACAAACTTCACAAACATCTCCATTCGCATCAGTCACCAACATACAAACTGTAATTTCTACGGTATTAGGTGGCGGAATAAACGTAATAACATCTCCCTCCCCTACTATTTCACCAGTGTTAGATAATATCCATTCATAAGAAGGTATCTCAAGATCAGATGTGCCAAAAAAAGTCAGAATACCATTTGGATTGACTTCATAGGTTAATGCACAATTAGGCTCAGTACCTCCCCCTCCATTATCAAGCGGTATATCTTCACAATACTCACAAGTTATATTATTGATCTCATCATAAGCATTCACACAGATATTCATGAACTCGCCAATAGCTGGCGTTCCCACAGTCACGACTTCCCCAGAAGTTAAGTAAGCCCCATCCGTACTCCAATCATAATTAGCTACATCTAAATCTGAAGTAGCAGATAAAACAATAAAACCAGCAGCATCTAATACATAGTCAAAAACCACCTCACAATCTGTTGGATTAACATTCTCTATTGGTATCAATTCACAATATTCACAAGGTGCGTCAATCCCATTATCTACAAACATACAAAGAAACACGTCCTCAACATTAGGGGGTGGAATGAATGATACGCTTTGGTCTGTTCCGATAATATCCCCCATATCATTCACCCATGTATAATTAGCGGCATCCAAATCCGTTACCCCATATACCGTAATCAAGCCTGTTGCGTCTACTTCATATTCGAAGAAACAATAAGGATCATTATCGGGATTAATTGGTATATCTAAACAACTAGTACAAGTTTCTCCACTCATATCAGTGATATTTAGACAAACTGGTAATTCGCTTATACTCATATCAGGGAAGAGTGTTATCGGGCTATCATCTCCATAGGATTCTCCTGTGATAGCATTATACCACTCAAAAGTGGGTCCTACCATATCCGTAAGGGCAAACAAAATCACAGAATCATCAGCATTCAAACCATACTCAATTTCACAATAAGGATCATCTCCACCAATGTCACTAATAGTAACAGTATCACAATATTCACATTCTGTATCATCATTGTAGGCCTGTACACATATATTGTAAGTACCTTCAGGCAAGGTGTTATTGGGCTCAATCAATGCCCCTTCAAATGTCAAAAGGCCATCTACATACCATACATATTGTGCATCCACAAGATCAGACTCTGCCATAATACTGATTCCGCCAATCGCATTTTCATAAGCCTCAAAAGAACAGTCTTGTGCATAAGTTAATAAGCCAAAACACAGGCTCGCTACTAATAATATCAATGATTTCATAAATTGGAAGTTAAGTTAGTATTCCTAAGACTTACAAAGATGCCATTATATCTACACAATAAAAAGAACTGATAAAGACAATAGTCAGATTTTTTATTGGCGTTGACTACAATAAAACACTGTTTATCAGCAAAGTGGCATGATCTTTTGTCGGATTTCATTCAAAAAACAGTCCAACACCAATGAGAAGGAGTAATGGCAGGAGTCACGAAAAAGACGCTGTTAACAAAGATAATTCTAATTTAATCAGCAGGAAAGTGTGCCGAAGGTAAAACAGAGCTGTATAAGCCTGTATTTTAATGCAGGGTCAAAATGCATCACGATCATACATCGCGAGCAACATTTTGGTAAAAAGCACTTTATCAGATTCAATAACAGAACCCATCATACCATAATCGATAAAGACGATTTTACCATTTTTCAAAACAAAAATATTCCCAGGATGAGGATCAGCATGAAAAAAGCCATGCTCAAAGACCTGTTCAAAGTACAAATTGATGCCTTTTTTTGCCAATTCTTCTCCTGTGATATTGAATTCTTTTAGTGCTTCTAAATCGGTAATTTTATAGCCATCTATAAATTCCATACAGATAATACGATCTGTACAAAGCTCTTCGTACAAAGCAGGTGTATGGATATCAGAATTGTCTCGAAACATTTGGCTAAAATATTTCTGATTGTTGACCTCCTGTGAGAAGTTCAATTCCTCCTTAATACTTTGTTCAAACATTTTGACGATTTCCCTTAAGTTATAAGCTTCATATGCTTCAGATAAGGATTTTAGATTTCTTAGTTGGTTCTTGATTTTTTTAACAATT
>JAHDDN010000594.1 GCA_020629335.1 Chitinophagales bacterium
AATATGAATTATAAATATATTTCTATTGTAATCCTTTTTATGTTTAATTATGCCTATACGCAAATTCCATTTTCACAAGAAAAAATAATTACTGACAACTATGATAATAACACAGAAATTGGGTTTGGTGATATAGATAATAATTCATTAATAGATATTTTTGTTAGTAAAGAGAATAATTTGATAAGATTCGAAAAAAACCCAATTACTGGTGAATTCAGTGAAATTGACACTATTGCTTCTTCTAGTTCACCATATTTTAATTTAAGAATCATAGACTTTGATCAAGATGGATTTCTGGATCTTCTCTATAGAAGAGATAATAATAAAATCGCATTGAAAAAAGGTATTGATTATTCCGGAAATTTTGAAGATGAATTAATTTTATTTAACAGCTCCTCAACTGATTTAGATGTTGCTGATTTTGACCAAGATGGTGATTTAGATATCTTAATTTGCCCGACATCTCAATTTCAACAAATATCCTGGTTCGAAAACCAAAATGCAGGTGATACTTTTATTGAAAATGATTTCACAAATTCTATTGAAGTTGAAAGAGCTATTGTAATAGATATTAATCAAGATGGTTTTCCAGATGTGCTTTCAGAATCTGATAATGAAGTCAGGTATTATCAAAATGATGGAGAGGGATCTTTTGGAAACGGGTCAGATGTTTTTAGCTCATTTTTTTCATATTCAATAAATACTTATGATAAGCCCATTGATATTGATCAAGATGGTCACTTAGACATTGTACTAGATACGAACGGATCTTCTACTGGTTCCTTTAGTAATGGTCTTTATTGGTTCGAAAATAATGGTTCTTTCTTTATACAAAACGAAGGAAACTTTATAGAAGACTATTACAGTAGAGAATTCGATTTTATTGACTATGACTCAGATGGAGACCTAGATTTATTACACTATACTTTTAATAATGGGACGAATTGTCGACAAATTATTATTGAAGAAAAGATAAATGGAAGTATTGATAGCTTCGCAAATCCTATTATAATATCTGAAGAATGCCAAGAATACCTATCATCTACACTAAATTATTTAACCTCTCATTATGATTTAGATGGAGATGGAGACAAAGAAATCTTAGGGGTAGAAAAATTTGGAGATAATAGAGTTTTCTGGCTTGAAAACCTTTCTGAGCTGCCTTCTTTAAAAGGAGTTTTCTTTTTTGATGATAATTTGAATGGAATACTAGATTCTGAAGAAACTAAACTGTCTAATCAATCAGTTAGCATTGAGCCAGGTAACTTATTCTACTTAATTACTGATACTTCAGGGTTTATTGCTAGAGTTTATCCTGGAGATTACTCTGTAGTTCCAAATGTTCCACAATACTGGGATATTACTAACTCTGATACAAGCTATAACGTTAATGTAACTTATAATGAACACATTGATAACCTAGATTTTGGGCTGTTTCCTAACTTATCAATAGATAGTATAGAAACCAGTATAACATCAGCACCAACCAGATGTGGATTCGAAGTACCTTTCCATATAGATTACTTTAATAACGGTACAAATACTTCAAATGGAATGATAAGCTTTAAAGTCGATGACTCCTGTAATCTAGTTAGTTTTTCTATACCTCCAGACTCTGCAGCAAATAATACTTATTTTTGGTTTTACGAAAACCTATCACCACTACAAGGAGGAAATATTAATGCTATAATAGAAATGCCAGGAGTTGAATCAATTGGAGACTCTGTCACTTTTGTTAGCAAATCTTATTATGATACAGATCAGAATGAACTTATACAAAGTGATCTAAATCTTTATACTTCCCAAATTAATTGTGCATATGACCCAAACGATAAACTAGTAGTACCATCTGGAGTTGGCGATGATCATCAGACCTTAATTGGCAGTAATTTTGAATACACAATTCGATTTCAAAATACTGGTACTGATACTGCATTTAATGTTCTTGTTACTGACACAATTGACATTAATCTTGATTTAAGTTCATTGAAAATTATTTCTTCTAGCCATGCTTGTGATATAATTGTAAATAATTCTTCTAGAGAAGTCAAATTTAATTTTGAAAATATACTTTTACCTGATAGCCTAACAGATGAAATAAATAGTCATGGCTTTATAAAATATAAAATCGATCATCATCCTTTAGAAGAAAATAGTGTAATATTAAACACAGCAAACATATTTTTTGACTTCAATCCTCCTATTGTAACTAATACTACGCAAAACACAATGGTTTTCTTAGTCTCTAATAATCATGAAGTTTATAGTAATTTATCAAAAATAAATGTTTACCCAAACCCTACTGGTTACAGATTAAACTTTAACACTTCTTTAGAAATCAGTTCTATTCAACTGTATTCCTCAACTGGACAATTGGTAAAAAACACAAATATACAATCGAGAAGTACTAATTTTATTACTGTAAACGAACTTCAGAACGGAATTTATTTCTATGTGATAAAAGATGCTAACTCCAAAGAATTGCAAACTGGAAAAATCTTAGTATTTAAATAAAAGTCGTAAAAAATAATAATGCGTGGAACAAAGTGCAGAACGTACATACGCCCTATGCGGGCGTACAGTCGTCTGCACCGA
>JAHDDN010000081.1 GCA_020629335.1 Chitinophagales bacterium
TTGCTAATGGGCTTTTTTATTATTTATTCCTTGACAAGAAATGTCCCTGTAATTTGATTACGACTTTCCCAATAGGCTGCATATTCTTGGCTAAAATTGGCCCGTTTATCAATGACCTCTGTGAAATTACCATTCAATCCAATGAGCAATTCTGTTATTTCTCGAATCGCAAAATTAGCTCCACTATTTCCTGAGATATAATCAGCCAAAGCTTTTTCTTTAATATATTGATTGAATAAAGGATTTCCATTTCTTCTGACCATGAGCGCCAAGCCACAAATCTTCACTATGGGCAAATCGAGTACATCATCAAAAAAGAAAGCGATTTCTTCATCTGTACAATCATAGATTTCTTTGATTTGATTGCTGGCTTCTCCCTTATTTTTATAGTGTCTCAAGTTTAGGTGAAAATGTTCTCTCTTTGCAAAAGCCAAAGAAGTTTCATTCATAGAACCAGTCACTATTCCCACTAAAGGATGTTGACGATCATTTAAGAGCCAATAAGAAAATCGCAATAAGTTGATTCCCATAGAATCAGGCTCAGCAAACACACTACCTCCTTCTGCTCCTTTGACTCCATTATTAAATACGCCATCCCAATCAAAAAGAAATAATTTGATTTTAGCCAAGCGTGTTTTCATTTCTTCTAAAGGAGTGATAAACTCCCCTCCTATTCCCTCAAATGTTTGTTGTAAATTCAACTGATTAATTTTCTTTCTTTGTTAATTTTATATAGAACCTTCCGTAAAAAACATCCCAGCAATAGCAGCAGTCATTAGAGCGGCTATAGTACCACCAAGTAAGGCTCTCAAACCAAATTCCGAAAGGGTAGCTCTTTGATTAGGAGCTAGGGTGCCAATTCCGCCAATCTGTATTCCAATTGAACCGAAGTTAGCAAAACCACATAATGCATAAGTAGCAATCATGATAGACTTTGCTTCTAAAGTTCCTAAATTTTTCATTTCTCCCAAGGAAGTATAAGCGATAAATTCGTTTAGCATGGCTTTCTCTCCTATGAGTTGTCCAATCTTCATAATATCAATAGAGGGAACTCCTAATAACCAGGCTATAGGAGCGCAGATAATGCCGAGCACTGCTTGGAAAGATAAGACCTCATATTGTCCACCAGAAATCGCACTAATGACTCCATTCAAGCCTAAATTTCCTATTTTTAAAGCGAAGAAGTTGAGCATATCTACTAATGCCATAAAGACAATTAACATGGCTGCTACATTGACCGCTAATTTTAGCCCTTCAGTAGTACCATTAGAGATAGCTTCTAATACATTACTTCCTATTTTATCTTTAGGAATGTTGAGGTCTTTATTAACCTTATCTGGGTCGGGCTCTGGAAATAGTATTTTAGCGGCAACAATAGCTGCAGGAGCCGACATAATAGAGGCAGTCAAGAGGTGTGTACCAAATCTGACTTGACTCTCTGGATCAGAGCCCCCTAATATTCCCATATAAGCTATGAAGACGCTTCCTGCAATAGTGGCCATACCACCTGTCATCAAGCACATAATCTCGGAACGGGTCATATTAGATAGATAGGGTTTAACCACGAGTGGGGCTTCGGTTTGTCCAATAAAAACATTGGCTGCTGCCGCTAAGCTTTCTGCTCCTGAGAGCCGCATGGTTTTACTCATTATCCAAGCGAATCCGTAGACGATTTTTTGGAGCCACCCTAAATAATATAATAAAGAGGTTAATGCTGAAAAGAATACGATAGCTGGCAATACTTGGAAAGCGAATATAAATCCAAATTTATCGATATTAAGCATATCACCAAATACGAAAGCTGAACCATAATTTGTCCAAACTAATATTTGTGAAAAGCCACTTGATATCCCATCTAGAAAGGTTTTCACAAAGGGCACCTTAAGCAATACCGCAAAAACAAATTGCATCAAAACTCCTATGAGAACTAACCTCCAATCAACATTTTTTCGGTCAATGCTAAAAGCATAGCATACCCCTATTAGTACAACAATCCCTAATATAGCCCTTAATATATCCATTTTGTTTGAATCAGTTTGGTATTGAACTTGTTTAAAGTTTTCAGCTTCACCACAAAACTTTAAACGAGTTCATTATTTTAATATTCCTAAAGTGTAAAATAGTTATTTTTTCGCAATTTCATTTTTATCGTATACAAAATCCTTTCATCTAGACAAGGGCTGACATTGAAGTCGTTTTGTTTGGGGCATAAAAAAAGCCATTTAGTTGCTTGTACAAACTAAATGGCTTTTAATTTGGGGAGCTATTTTTTTAGCTCTTATTATTCATTTCATCTCTGATTTTGGCTGCTTTTTCATAGTCTTCATCAGAGATGGCTTTTTCTAGTAATTTATTCAGTTCCTCGACAGAGTATTTAGAGTAGTTAGAGCGTCTGCTGGAACCTGGTCGATCTGAATCTGCTGAAGCAGGTTCACCACTGGAGGTTCCTTCCAATGAGATGCCTGCGGTATCCATAATATTTTCGTAAGTATAGATTGGGCAAGCGAATCGCAGTGCGAGTGCTAATGCGTCAGAAGAACGAGAATCGACTTCATGAACTTGTCCATTTTTAAGGCAAATTAGTTTGCCATAAAATATCCCATCTCTAAGATCGCTTATAATGACTTCAGTTACTTCGATTTCAAACTGATCACAAACATTTTTTAGAAGATCATGTGTTAGCGGTCGAGTTGACTCTACTTCTTCTAAAGCAACCGCAATAGCTTGTGCTTCATGTATACCAATGATGATGGGTAGACGTCTGTTGGCATCTACTTCACCAAGTATGACAGCATAAGAGCTTGTTTGCATATTGCTCTGTGTTAATCCGACTATTTTCAGTTCAATTTTATTCATAAAAATACTTTCAGCATTGAAGGAATGATTTTTAAATAAATGTCCATCATTCCAAAGCGATCTCAAATAAGTAGATAAGTAGATAAAGTTAATTATTTCGGCAATTCTGATGGTCTCTTTTTAGCTTATCCTGCGTTGCTTTTCTTAGCAATAGCCCTGCTATTACTGGCGAAAACCGCCTTGTCTAAGCTAAAAATAGCTCATCAATAATACCCAAATAATTACCGTCAACTACTTAATAATTCCATAGTCGAAGCCAAGATTTATTGTATTTGCCTTGGCTTAGGGATGGGAGCGGTATGTGGCGTCCATGCCCTGACTTATGGAGCTTAGCTCTGCGCAGGCTCCTTAGAGACAAGCAGGGCTTAGCGTAATAGGAAGGGCATAGCCACATAAGAGTGGACAGCCCGACCCGATTATTTTTTTTGCCAGAGGGCGCACACATAGGTGCGCCCCTACAGAGCTGGCAAAAAAAATAATCGGGGAAGCTCCAAAAAATTAATTTTGGGCTGCCTTGTGTTTTTTCATAGCTTCGATTAGTCGTGGCATTACTTCAAATGCGTCTCCGACTACTCCATAATCAGCTGCTTTGAAGAATGGCGCTTCAGGGTCTTTGTTGATAACAACAATTGTCTTACTTCCGCTCACTCCTGCTAGGTGTTGGATCGCTCCAGAGATACCTACAGCGATGTATAAATTAGGTCGGATTGCGATTCCTGTTTGTCCTACGTGTTCGTGGTGTGGACGCCATCCTACATCGGCTACTGGTCTTGAGCAGGCTGTTGCTGCGCCTAAAAGTTCAGCTAATTCTTCTATAGTTCCCCAGTTTTCTGGTCCTTTTAGGCCACGGCCAGCGGAAACTACTAGATCTGCTTCTGGTAAAGGTACGGAACCTTTCACACGTTCTACACTTTTCACGCTTACTTTTGGAGTAGGAACGTTAACAGATGTACTTTCTACGCTTACTTCGCTCCCTAATTCTTCTAATGGGAACGTATTAGGCATATGCGAAAGTACTTTTTTGGCTGTTTTGATTTCGTATTCTGCGATTGCTTTACCAGAGAATACATTTTTCTTGACTTTGAAACCGCCATCTGTAGTTGGTAAGCTATTGACGCCTGATACTGTACCGGCATTCAATTTTACGCCTAATCTACCTACTAATGCTTTACCGAAAGAAGTGTGAGAAAGAACGACTACGTCTGCTCCAACTTGTTCAGCAATTTGTGCAATGACGTCGGCATAGGCGCTATCATCAAAGTTAGAAAGACTTGCATCTGCTACGTTCATTACTTTAGCTGCGCCGTATTTTCCCAGTTCTGCTGAGTTAGCTACGTCTCCTAAAGTGACTGCAATAGCCTCTGTTCCTAATTGGTCTGCAATTTTGCGACCAAAAACAGTTGCTTCAAATGAAGATTTTTTAAGATTGCCTTGTGGGCTTTCTGCGAATATTAAAACTGACATTAATTTTTATTTTTTGTGGTAGAGGGATTATATGGCTTTCGCCTCATTGTGTAATAAAGCTACTAGTCCTTCCATATCTTCTGGATCTACGAGCTTAACTGCTGATTTTGCTGGAGGTAAATCGTAGGATACTACGCTTACTCTTTCTTCGGTTGCGGCAGCAGGAACTACTTTAAGTGGCTTACGCTTAGCCATCATGATACCTCTCATGTTAGGAATTCGTTGTTCGGCCATACCTTTAGAAGCACTTAATACAAAAGGTGTATTTACTTCTAATACTTCTTTCCCACCTTCAATATCACGAGAAATAGTGGCTGTATTGCCATTTAATTCCATGGAGCTTGCATAAGAGATGAAAGCTTGGTCTAGTAGTGCTGCGATCAATGATCCAACTTCAGATCCATTGTAATCAATCGTTTCTTTACCAGTAAGAATTAGGTCAAAGTTTTCGCTTTTAGCGTATTCAGCTATTTGGCTGGCTACGAAGAAGGCATCTTTAGCATCTGCATCTATACGTACTGCATCATCTGCACCTATAGCTAATCCTTTACGGATGATTGCATCATTAGCTGCTGGACCAACATTGATGATAGTAACAGAACCGCCTAATTTTTCTTTAATTTCGACTCCACGTACTAATGCATACCATTCATCATAAGGATTCATGATGTACTGTACCTTGTCTCCATTAAATTCGGTATTGTTGTTAACGAAACTAATTTTAGTTGTCGTATCGGGTGTTTTGCTTATGCAAACTAAAATTTTCATATTTTTATTTGAGTTTTTAGTATGATTCTTCGAACTGGTTTGAGTATTTTCAAAAACAGAGGGCAAAATTAACGAAAATCTAAGGATTGTAAAAATCAAAGGATAGGCAAAATAGGCAATTAGGCCTAAAAATGATCTTTAGTCGTGTTAATTTGTATAGAATGAGTTCATAAAGTTTTATATTGTGTACACAAAACTCCAACATGAAAACGGAAAGATTAAAACAACTGTTCACCTTTTTAGAAGAAAACCCTAATGATGCATTTGTTAATTATGCGATAGCGACAGAATATGTCAAAAAGGGAGATGATGATGAAGCTTTAAAATATTATTTAATGTTATTGGAAAAACATCCTAATTATGTTGCCACTTACTATCATTTAGGTCATTTATATGAGCGTCGGGAGTCTTATCCACAAGCTTTGAGTATTTATGAGTCTGGCATGAAAAAAGCAGAAGAGGCTAATGATCAGCATTCTTTAAATGAATTAAAAGGCGCACATCAATTACTTTCCTTAGATATGGAGGATGAGTGGTAGGGAAACCCCAAACTTATCCACACACTTATCCACAATTAAGGCTATTTGTTGAAAACGTGTGGATAACTATGGCAATTGTCCTAAAATTAATGTAAATTCGATGATAGCGTATTGTGGATACATTTAATTGTAGAATTGTTAAAATTAGAAGCTTTTATGAGTTAATTTTGTGTTTACAATTTTACAAGAGAATAGCCCATTAGCGCCACTTAGTAATGATTTATATTTCGTTTCAGTAAGCTTATGGATGTATTAAGTAATGCTGATTAATTTCATTTAGTCATTTTTACTCTATTTCTGAAAAATGTCTACATTTTTCACAGGGGTACTATGTCTCTTTACGAAAATAAGCGATTCATTTTATGTAAGTGATAACCAAATTTTTAACCTCTCTGAATTTATAATTAAATGCCAAATGAAGAAAGTCGCATAAGAAATACCCTTGGAAACTTAGGGAAAATAGGCAATCCTTCTAATGATCGTAGAAGGAGGCCTGATTTATCTTCCTATGTTTTTGATAAAGTACAACCACAAGCGCGTGATTTAGAGGAGGTTGTATTAGGAGGAATGATGCTAGATAAAGATGCCATAGCGGAAGTTATAGATATTTTAAAGCCTGATAGTTTTTACTTAGAATCGCATCAGGAAATCTATTCTGCCATTATGGAGTTGTTTAGTAAGTCTCAGCCTGTAGATATACTGACTGTTACTGAGCAATTACGTAAGAATGGTAAATTAGAGATGGTTGGTGGTCCTTTCTATGTTTCTAGTTTGACCAGTAGGGTTGGGACAACTGCTAATATTGAAACACATGCTCGTATTATTTCAGAGAAGTACATTTTGCGGGAATTGATTAGAACCTCTACAGAGGTTATTAAGCATGCTTATGATGATACGACAGATGTTTTTGATTTACTGGATAAAACGGAGCAAAATCTATTCAATATTACGGAACAGAACCTTCGTCGTTCTTATGATAAGATGGAAGGGCTGATTAATCAAGCGATACAACAGATTGAGCATTTGAAGGATAATACGGACGGTTTAGTAGGTATTCCTTCAGGATTTACGGCTTTAGATCGTTTGACGGCAGGTTGGCAGAAATCAGATTTGGTTATTTTGGCGGCTCGTCCTGGTATGGGTAAGACTGCTTTTACTTTATCCTTGGCCCGTAATGCGGCGGTGGAAAATAATATTCCTGTTGCTTTTTTCTCTTTGGAGATGTCTTCTTTGCAATTAGTTAACAGGTTGATTTCTTCTGAAACGGAACTACCTCAAGATAAAATCAAAAGGGGTGATTTACAGGCTTATGAGTGGGAGCAATTGACCCATAAGGTCAATAGTTTGACTCAAGCTCCTATTTTTATTGATGATACGCCAGCCCTTAATATTTTTGAATTAAGAGCGAAGTGTCGTAGGATGAAAATGCAGCATGATATTCAGATGATTATGGTGGATTACTTGCAATTAATGACAGGTAGTACGAATAATAAGTCTGGTAATAGGGAACAAGAGATTGGTTCGATATCAAGAGCATTAAAAAACATCGCTAAGGAGCTAAATGTACCAGTGATTGCCTTATCTCAGTTGAGTCGTGCGGTAGAGACCAGAGGGGGTAATAAACGCCCTATGCTTTCCGATTTGAGGGAATCGGGTTCTATTGAGCAGGATGCCGATATGGTTATTTTCTTATATCGACCTGAGTATTATAAGATTGATCAGGATGAGGATGGTAATCCAACGGCAGGTATGGCTGAGGTCATTATTGCGAAGCATAGAAATGGTGCGACTGATACGGTGAAAACTCGCTTTATTGGTAAGTATGCGAAATTTGCAGATTTGGAGACATTTGAGGGACCTAATGATCCGCACATGACTTTATCTTCTCGAATGAATGAGGAAGGGCAGGCTAACTTCCGTGCTCAGTCTCCTCCTCCACCGCCTCTTCCTGAGGATGATAATATTCCTTTCTAAATACTAATTGTAAAAAGATTTAATTATTTTGGTGGTTTAATTTTATAGAACAGCAAGCCCTTTTGGCTTGCTGTTTTTTTTTTATTAAATCATTGAATGTAAATATCATAAAATTGTCATACTATATCTAAATAGCTAAACAATTTGCTTAATATGTTGTCGTTAGCTTAGTATGTATTAACTTGTGATGTTGGGTGCACACATAGGTGCGCCCCTACAAATAAATAAAACACAATATGAAACGAATATTTTTACTTTTTAGCTTTATAATAATTGGCGGAGTTGCTTTAGGGCAAGATTCTCGTATTAATATAAGTAATGGTGGAATGGATTTCCTATCTTCAAATTTGCAAAGAAGTAATATGGGTAGCCAATCTATAGAAAGTCTAATTTCTAAGGGAGGCAAGGAGATGAGTGAAAAACAAAAGAAAGAGCTTTATTTGGAGCAAGAATGGTTAATAGGGATTATTTATTTAGATGTAGATAAAAAACTTTCGGACTTACCAATTAAATATAATATTTTATCCAGGTTATTCGAGATAAAAAAGGGGGCAGAAATTAAGATATTATCTGACTCGCGAGTAGAAGCTTTTACATGGACTGATCTATTAGGTAATGAGCGTAAGTATGTTTCTGCTCGTAATATTGAGCAATCCTTTAAAAATCATGGTTTTTTTGAGATTATAGAAAGCGGAGAGGTTACGCTTCTAAGCTATAAAACGATTGAGATAACTGATAGTAATTATAATACGGCTTTACAGATTGGTAGTAAAGAGAAAACTTATTCTGGCAAAGAGAAGTATTATTTGTTATATAATAATGTGGTGAAGGAGATGAGTCGTAAGAAAGATTTATTAAAGGCTTTTGGAGAGGAGAGTGAGCAGATGAAGCAGTATATGAAAAATTCGGATTTATCTATACGTAAAAGAGGGGAATTAGCTAATATAGTTAGGCATTATAATTCGGTATTGGGGAGTAAATAATTGGCTTAGGGATGGTAGCGGTATGTGGCGGCCATGCTGCGACTTATGTAGCTTAGGCTAACGTAGGCTGGCCTGAAAGGCAGACAAGATAGCCTTAGCGTAATAGGAGTAGCATAGCCACATAATAGCGGACAGCCCGACGGCTTCCTTATTTTTCATCGGAGGGCGCACACATAGGTAGCGCCCCTACTGGCCGATGAAAAATAAGGAAGGCGGAAGCCCCAAAATATCAGATTACAAAAAAGAAAAGGCTTGATCGAATGAACGATCAAGCCTTTTTTATTTAGAACTGTTTTAAAGTTCTTAGTGATAATATTTATCTACTATAGAGGAGTGTAAACACTTACCCCTGATTCGCTATAAGCTTCGCAGAACCAAGAGATTGTGATGACGCCTGTTTCTGGATCAACTGCATTTACGCCGCCTTCTGTAGGAATTACTGCTCCCCAAGGATCTTCTTGGCCAGTCCAACTGATAGCATTACAAACTTCTCTAAATGTTGCTGCAATACCAGAAGTACCATATTCTGCAACATAAGGTCCTTCACTGTAAAGGCCACCTGAAAGATCAGCCACTGAATAATTACCATCTCCCTCATCTGTAATAGCTATTGTATCTAAGGTAGCAGTTGCATAATCAGGAAGGAAATCGTGTTGGCTATATTCTGTATAAACAGAGTATAATCCAGCCAAATTAGAAGGACAAGCTACAGGATAAGAATGAGAAGAGTTATTTTTCAGTACTCTTCCATCATTCGTTGCAATATCATAAGTGAATGTTAATTCATCACCTAATGCTAAATCATCTGTAGAGATTGAAAACCCACTCATAGCTTCATCGATATCCATAGTAAAGGTTTTTGATAATTCTGATCCGTTTACGGTAGCAAAAGGAACAGTTTCACCTTTGAGGGTTTTTTCGATAATAACTTGACTTACCCCTGAAGTAGCTACAGCATCGATAGTAAATGCTAGTTCCGTAGCATCCAAATCAAAGTAATCGATGTAGCCAGATTGGTCTGTCACCGTAGGCAATGCGCCTGTTTCAAAGCTGAACTTTTCTTCTTTTTCACAGCTAACCAATAAGAAAGAGGTGAGTAAGAAAAGTAAAGCTGTATATTTAAATTGCTTCATTATTTCTATTTTTAAAATTAATCAATCGGGAAATTATTAATTAACATCCCACCATACTTTAGTGCTTAGATTATCTGCACCGACCATTGCGGCAGCTGCATCATAGCTAGTAGGGTTAAGTGTTTGTTCTTTCTTAGGATACTCCATTCTTACTGGAATGCCGTCACCTAATAAAACACCACTTGCAGGTAACTGAAGGATACCGAAGTCTAATCTTCTCCACTCAATCCATCCTTGTATACCTTGCATGTACATATCTAACCATTTTTGCGTACCGATAGATACTTTCCAATTAGCAGCATCATAAGGATTAGCTGCTAAGTAAGCACCATAAACCATTCCATCAGTATCTTCAATACCCCAGTAAGCCATTGAAGCTGCTACACCGTTCGCAAAGTGTGCAGAAGCATCACCACTAATGTATCCTCTTTCTACTGCTTCTGCTAGTAAGAATTCAACTTCAGGATAACCTAAGTGAACTGCAGGTGCACTTGGTCTAAGTACGTCATTAGGACCGAAAGCGGCATTACCACCAACAGCAGCAGTACCACTTGGCTGACAAACTGCAGACTCAGGAATTCCACCTGCACCTGCATCATCCAGACCGAATGTCATACCTACGTATTCTCCGTTTTCATTTGCATCACAATAAGAAGCAACTCTTGGGTCACCCATACTATTTAACAAGTCAACTAATGTATTAGAAACCGCAAAATCTGGACGAGTTTTACGATCTTCATTTAGTGGGTTATTATCTGGAGCGGCGCCACCATAATTTAGGATAGCGCTTTCTGCATTACTTGAGAATACGCCTGCTGATACTGCTTCATTTACAGCTGTATTGGCAGCGCTATCATTGACATCAGCCATTCTCATTGCGACTCTAAGCTTAAGAGAGCTAGCAAACTTTTTCCACAAGCCCATGTTTCCACCGTACATTAAGTCTCCGCCATCGAAAGATGGTGCGCTCTCATCAATTTGTGCATGAGCGGCTGTTAATTCAGCTAAAAGGTCTGCATAAATCACATCTTGAGAATCGTAGTTAGGACTTAAGTACTCTACACTATTATTAGCTTGAGAGTAAGGAATTGGCCCATAAACATCTGTTAAGATATGGTAAGCATACGCTCTCAAAATTCTAGCTATAGCAATTTGGTTTTCACTTGCTGCACCAATATTATTCTCTGTATTAATTTCAATGATTTGGTTAAGGTCTTGAATGCCTCCACCACCTCGGCCAGCATATATAGCTTCCCAGAAGTTATCATTTTGGGAATCTCTGTATAGGTAACGGCTTTCGTTAGTGTACTGGTTTTGTGCCCAGTACTGAGCGAAAAGCATCCCAAAACGGCCATTATTCCACTCATCCCAGATTTGATCACTAAACTGCTTTTGTACAGATGTTAGTAAGAAACCTGTAGATACATTGGCAGGCTGATTAGGATCAATGTTCATTTCTTCATAATCTTTGGTACAAGACGTAAAGGCACCAATGAAGAAAAGAACTATAAAGTATTTATATAATTTACTTATTTTCATTCTTATAATTTAATAGAATTAGAAAAAACAAATTCTTCTATAAAAATACTAAAGCAATAAATTGACATTTTCTACTGGCAAAAATAAACAATCATTGTGTTGCAAAAGCCTTACTTAGCGATGCTATGCTTCGTTTTTGCGCCTTATGCTTGTCTATTTTTCCTGTGTATAAAAGAGACAATTTATTTTTTCAATATTTTAGAATTTGAAACCTAAGTTGATACCGATTGTTCTTAAACTCGGTAAAGAACCACCTTCAAAACCCTGTACATTACTTGTACTTACTGTAATTTCAGGATCAATGTTTGGAACATTCGAGTGAAGGATTAATAAGTTTCTACCTACTAAAGATACATTCACATCTCTTACTCCTACATTACCTAAAATATTATTTGGTAATTGGTAAGTAATACGAGCTTCACGTAATTTCACGAAGCTAGCATCATACATTTCAGATGCGTTTAAGAAATAACCATTATTACCTTTGAAGTAGTCTTGTACGCCAATTGCTACATTATTAGCAACACCACTTGAAACAGGGCTACCATCTTCATTAGTAACTAATCCATTTTCGTCGTATTGAGCTAACATACCTTCTGCAACGATACCGCTTTCACGAACACCATCATCAGCAGTTACACCGTATAAACCTGACCACTTACCCCATTGATTACTGTAAGAGTAAAGGTTTCCTCCTTTTTGGATATCAATTAAACCGTAAAGTGAGATACCTCCAAATGTTAATGTAGTATTAATACCACCTGTCCAATCAGCTAAGTAACCACCAAGTACTTGTAATTCTTGATTAACAATATAGTTTCCTGTTTCGTCAACGATTGGGTTACCAGCATTATCATAGTAGTAATCTGTTCCTAAGAAAGTACCATAAGATTCTCCTACGAATGCATTTACACTAACACCAAATAAACTAGATAAAGGTAAGTTTTCAAGATCTGCATCTAATTCTACTACCTCATTAATATTTCTAGCCCAGTTAAATCCTACATCCCACTTGAACTTATTGATTTTGATTGGAGTCAAGTTTAAAGACAACTCCATCCCTCTATTCGTCATTAAACCAGCGTTAATGAATACTCTCGTATATCCTGTAGCAGCTGATACATCAACTGGTATAATTTGATCTTCTGTTTGAGAATCATAATAAGTAAAGTCTATTCTTGCTCTATTTCTAAAGAAGTTTAATTCTGTTCCTATCTCCCATGCTGTAGTAATCTCAGGCTTTAATGCTGGATTATTTCTTGTATTAGGAGTTGTGTAATTAGCTGTTCCATTAAAGTTAGCTAATGGAGCATAAGTAACACCTAAACTATAAGGATCAGTATCATTACCTACTTGTGCCCATCCAGCTCTTAATTTACCGAATGAGAATAAGCTGTTATCTTTCAAACCTGGTAATTCAGTGAATACAAATGAAAGCGTAGCAGATGGATAGAAATAAGACCAGTTATCACTTGGTAAAGTAGAAGACCAATCATTTCTTGCTGTTAGATCTAAATAGATCATGTTTCTGAAGCCTAATGAAGCGCTACCAAATACACTCTGAATTTCTTTTTCACTTCTGTAATCAGTTACATCTACAGGACCTGCGGAGTTTTCTAAACTAAAGAAATCAGGTACGTTCAAACCACCTACTGTAGAGTTGTAGTTTCTATCTAATTTTCTGTTCATGACATTACCACCAACAAAAGCATTTAAAGAAAGTACTTCAGATAAATTTTTGTTGAAGTTTAAGATAAGGTCCATATTTGTTTCTTGAAGCTTGTAAATATCTTCTGAATACATTGCTTCATTTACACCACCATTAGCGATTCTTTCTTCTCTCTTATCCGTGTAAAAATCAGTTTGTACACGGCCTGTCAAGCTTAAGAAATCAGTAAATTTGTATGTTACTCCAATATTACCGAAGTATCTATCTCTTGTATCAGTCTGTACGTTTTTGTAACGTTGCCAATAAGGATTATCCCAGTATTGAGGATTAGGATCATCTATCCCTCTTCTATTCCATGTTCTTTGTGTACCATCTGGATTTTCGTATTCTGATAAACGATCAAAATCTAACTGTACTTGCCACCATTGGTTAAATTGAGAGAAGAGACTTGAGCCGTATCCTGTTTGTGGACGACCTAAAGCACTACTCTTCACATAGTTAGCATTAAAGAAAGAAGAAAGATTATCTGATAGATTATAAGAACCACTCATATTGAAAGTGTTTCTATCAAAGTTTGAATTAGGTAGGACGAAATCCTGCTGCAAGTTGGTGTAAGATAAACGGAAAGAGCCGTTTTCATTAGCAGCCTCTAAAGCGATGTTATTTGTCCAATTACTACCCGTTTCGTAGAAATCTTCAATTCCTTTAGAAGGAGAAGACCAAGGACGTGTTTGGTTATAATTCGCTTTATCCCACTCATCGAAGCTATCCCATTGTCTCACTTCTGTACCATCTAATTTAGGTCCCCAGCTCTCATCAGCACCAAAATAAGCGACATCTTGTGAAACTGTTTCTCCATCAATAACGAAATCTGAAGGAGAAAAGCTTGTGACATAACCGCCACCATACTCATATTGGTAATCTGGGAATAAAGGTACATCCTGCATAGCATAGTTAGTATTAAAACTTACTCCAATACCTTTTTTACCTGGTGTACCTTTCTTTGTAGTGATAACAATTGCACCATTAGAAGCTCTTGAACCATAAATAGCGGCTGCTACAGCTCCTCTCAATACATTAATAGATTCTACATCATCAGGATTCAAATCCTGAATCGCATTACCATAATCATAACCACCTGCTGATCTTGATTGATTACCACTTGAATTAAAATTAGAGTTATCCATAGGAATACCATCTACAACAAATAATGGTTGATTATTACCCGTTACAGAGTTAACCCCTCTAATTAAGATTTTAGATGATCCACCCATATTGTTAGATCCACCCGAAATCTGTACCCCTGCAATTTTACCTTGCAGTGAGTTGACGATATTCGTCTCTTTTGCTTTAGTAAGGTCTTCGCCCTGAATCTCTTGGGTAGCATAACCTAAAGATTTTTGCTCACGACTAATACCTAAAGCAGTTACTACCACTTCACCTAACTTAAGAGCGTCCTCAGACAAAGCCATATCTAAAATACCGCCTTCTCCAATTGCTGCCTCACTGGTTTCATATCCTAAGTAACTGAAAACTAAGGCTTCCGAACCCTCTGGAACTTTAAGTGTATAATTACCGTCGAAATCAGTAGTGGTACCAATTGTGGTGCCCTTGACTACGACGTTGACACCGTAGAGAGGAATGCCCTCATCTGTTACGGTACCGGAAACATTTCTATCTTGCGCATATGCACATACGCATAGAAGCATGGCTAATGCCATTAAATAATAGTGCTTCATAATTCCCTTTTTTGTTTGTAATGTTATTAAAAAAAGTTATTTAAAGAATGAAATTAATAATTTTTTAACACTTATTGTTAATAAAGGTGATAAAAAATTAAAAAAAGTTAAAGTGATTCAAATCAAAAAAAAAATCAAACAAAGAAGCAAAAACACCCCAAACAAAAGGCAATCATTCTTTTTTACAAAATTAATTAAATTAATATATCTAAAACAAACTTACTTTTTTGACAAATCTATGACCACTGCCTAATAATTGAAAAAAGTTCCACAGAAATCACAAAAATACCAACTAATTAAGCCAAAGCTTTTAATTGATATAAATATCGCTGAATCGTGTTTTCTAAACCTAAATAAAGCGCATCACTAATCAAGGCATGTCCAATAGAAACCTCTAATAATTGAGGGATTCCTTGACTGAAATAAGCCAAATTATGCAAATCTAAATCATGACCAGCATTAATTCCTATACCAATTTCATTAGCATAATTTGCACATCGTACATAAGGAGCAATAGCTTTGGATCTATCTGCATGATAATCAACTGCATAAGGACCAGTATAAAACTCGATCCGATCAGCTCCTACAGCCTTAGCTCCTTCTATCAATCGCTCCTCCGTCTCCATAAATAATGAAACCCGAATGTTAGCTGCCTTCAATTTCCCTATGATTTCTTTCAGTAAGTCAGCATGAGTAACTGTATCCCAACCTGCATCAGAAGTCAATACATCTGGCGCATCAGGCACCAAAGTACACTGATCAGGCTGCACCTCTAATACCATATTCATAAATCGCTCTGTTGGATACCCCTCAATATTAAATTCTGTCTTTACCAAAGGCTTCAAATCATACACATCTTGATAATGAATATGACGTTCATCTGGCCGAGGGTGTACTGTAATTCCCTCTGCACCAAATCGCTCACAATCTTGCGCTACTTGCAATAAATCAGGTACATTGCCTCCTCTCGCATTCCGCAACCAAGCGACTTTATTAATATTTACACTTAATCTACTTTCCATTTAAATTTGTTTTTAAATCAATAGGATGGGCGGACAAATAGGTCCAATGTATCCATCGAAAAGGGCGGACACATAGGTCCGCCCCTACGTTTTTTTATTTTTATTTGGGGCTTCCCCATTTTAATTTTTCATCGGAGGGCGGACACATAGGTCCGCCCCTACGTTTTTTTATTTTTATTTGGGGCTTCCCTCGCTTCGTATTTTTCACCTGTTCCCCATTACAAAAAATTAATCAACAAATCAAAAATCACTAAATCAACAAGTGGCTCGGTCGGGCTGTCCGCTATTATGTGGCTATGCTCCTCCTACTCTGCTAAGCGCTGCTTGTCTGCCCTTCGGGCCAGCCATCGCATCACTAAGCGCCGTAAGTCGCAGCATGGCCGCCACATACCGCTACCATCCCTAAGCCGAAAACTAGCGATGAGTGATGAGCGCATAGCGTTTAGTATTTAAATTCGTCTTTGAAGGCGCATTTTAATGATGAATGATGAACTATAAATGATGAATTTCTCCATACTTAAATTCGTCTTTGAGGGCACATTTGATCATTAGGGAGTATTCTGCATTGGGTTGTTGAGCTTTTGCTAATAAAGCTTGTGCGCCAACCCTCAATTCTTCGGGAAAAGCCTTTGTTGCTAATATGTAGACTTGCTTTA
>JAHDDN010000595.1 GCA_020629335.1 Chitinophagales bacterium
TTTAAAATGACATTTGATGGGTCTGGAATGGCTTGGCCACTACAGGTGTACCATTGAATATCTGCTAAATCTGGGAAATCGACATCCATTGATAAGCTTACTGATTCTCCTGAACAAATAGCTGCTGGTGTACAAGTAGCGCTAATTGGTGTAGGGCAGTTTGCTAGCGCAGGTTCTGGACAATTATATGCTTGTGAAAAGCTGGCTGACTCACAAGTAAAGCCGTCTGCTGAAGGATTAGAAATGGTAAAAGTCAAATCTCCACTGGCACCAGGCCCAGCAGTATAAGTGGCTCCTGTACCTGAATTCCCTTGTGAATCTTCCCAAGAAATCGCAAAATCGCTACATACATCTGATAAGTTAATTTCGCATTCATTAGTCGAAATGCTTGCTGTTATATTTGGATGAACGTAAACTTGATTTGGGTTTATGATAATAGAACCACAAGAAGCATCTGTTGGCTCAAAAACGCCATAAAATTCAAAGTAAGCTCCATCGCAATTATCTGTTGATAGTAATATATTATTTGGGTCTGTAATTACTTCATCATTTGAGTTATACCAAGTCAAGGTTCCACTATTCGGATCATCGATATTAACTGATAAGCTTACTGAACCACCTGAACAAATTGTTGGAGGTGTACAAGATGCGCCAGTTAGCTCTGGGCAGAATATAGTTTCTGTTGAGCAATCTACTGTCCCTTCATAAGTTTGAGAAGCACATGCTAAATTAGCAACGCAAGGATTCGTTAACTCAAAAGAAACTGTTGGATTCGTTCCATCTTCTGCAGTATATTCACTTCCTGTACCAGTATTTCCTAAATTATCTGTCCAATTCACCAAGAATTCTTCACAGTAATCTACTAATTGTAATTCACAATCTTCTGAAAGAACTTGTGCATTTAGAGCTGGGAAAATTTGTACTGGGTTCGTGACAATTACGATACTTCCGCAATTAGGATCTGCGGGTTCATAGACCGCATGAAAAGCGATATTAGCTCCTTCGCAATTAGTCGTTGTTAGAATAACATTAGATGGGTCTTCTATTAACTGATTATTATGATCGTACCAGTGTAAGCTTCCTTCTCCTTCATCTCCAATAGTTACTTGCAAACTGACGCTTTCTCCAGAGCAAATAGATGGAGGCGTACAGATAGCATTTTCTAATGTAGGACATTCGTAACTTTCATCGTCATCATCATCATCTCCTCCATCGTCATCATCTCCTATTCCTGTTTGATTTCCTCCGCTATTTCCATTGCCGTTATTATTTCCATTGCCATTGCCGTTGCCATTAGCGTTATTGTTTTCACAATCGCCTATGGTATATTCTAAATAGCCGTCGCATTCTGCTAAGCAGGCATTATTATAAGTGATGCCTTCAGCGCACACAGGCTCTAAGGTTTCTGGGCATTCACAATCATTTTCTAATGATTTGAAGTTTATATGGTTTGCTGTTATTGATTGTGGTAATATAAGTATGTAGAGTAGAATTAACACTAGTCCTTTGTAGATAGACATAGTGGTGTCATTGAAAAACGTTGAGTTTCTCATAGTTTAAAGTTTTTGTTAATAAATAAAGTGTAAATTTTTCAAATAGACATACCCCTCCTATTTCAATATTTTGAGTAATAGAAAGCAGCAGGCAAAAGCTCTTTCTTTTTACATTATTATATTGATGTAAATATAGAGTTAGGACATGATAGTCCTAAATATGTTTGTCTTGAAAAATTAAACGTTGGGTATTAAAAGTTGTAGTTGATTGGTTGGATTTAGAAAGTACGAATATTGGGGTTATTATGAATTAAGTGCATGAATTAAATTTAGTTTTAAGAATTAATAAATTTACTTAGTGGGCAATACTTTCGGGGGGAAAGTATTATTTGATTATTACATTTTTTCTCTAAAAGCGTTTGCAAATTGCAGTATTTGCATGCTCTATTTTAAAGACCCCTATAAGATGCAAAAAGTTGTTTTAGGTTAAAAACAAAGACAAAGTTTTTTATTTCCAATATTCAAAACAATAATTGCCAACAAGATAAATAATCCTCATACTTATGCTTTATCATTTTTTGTAAATTCAAATTTGATCATTGCGCAAGGGATAGGAGTGGTATGTGGCGTTAAAGCTACTGCCTTACGGAACTTAGTGATGCGATGGCTGGCCCGAAGGGCAGACAAGCAGCGCTTAGTGAAGTAGGTAGTAGATAGCCGCATAAGAACGGATAGCCCGACCCTGCGCCTTCGGCTTAATAGTAAATGCATAATGATGAATGATAAATATTTGAGTTCGATTATTGATTGGTATACCGAGCGCAGGGATGCGCCCAAATATAGTTTAATAGTATATTGGTTAATTCGTTCTGTTTTGTTAATTTAAAGGCATCAATAAAAATAATCTATTTATGAATCATCAAATTAAAAATTGGAAACAGTATGAGAAAGCTTATCAGGCGAGTGTAGAGAATCCTGAAGGCTTTTGGGAAGATATAGCAACGAGCTTTTTGTGGCGTAGAAAGTGGGATACGGTATTGGAGTGGGATTTTAAGAAGCCTGATGTGAAGTGGTTTAAGGAGGCGCAATTGAATATTA
>JAHDDN010000082.1 GCA_020629335.1 Chitinophagales bacterium
TGAACTATGAACTATGAACTATGAACTATGAACTATGAACTATGAACTATGAACTTACTAGGATTGCTTTTAGCAAAATTTCGTTTTTCAAAGTTTACTTCCAAATTTTCAACCACTTTTTTCAAAATATTCATCATTCATAGTTCATCATTATTACTAGTGTTTTGTAAAATTAAAATCATGAGATATATTGTTTTTATGGCAATACTATTAACTAGTGTTGTATTACAAGCTCAAAAGAGCGAGATTAATTTTGGTGAGGTTAATAAGGACGACTTAAAATTGATGCAATGTCCTTTTTATTCAGATGCAGATGCGATGGTTTTAGGTAAAAAAGGCCAACTGCTTTTTTTATTGGAAGATTATAAAGGCTGGCAATATGAATTGGAAGTGACAGTGCGAAAGAAGATATTTAATTTAGCCGATCAGAAATATGGTAATGTAAAAATACCAATTTATAGTCCCGTGGGCAAAGAATTTAATCAAGCAGTTACTTCTTTAAAAGGCTTTACTTATAACTTAGTAGGTGATAAGATTGAGAAGACAAAACTAAAGGCCGATGATCGCTTTAAGAATCGTATTAATGCTTATTGGGAAGAAGTGAGCTTTGTCATGCCGAATGTCAAAAATGGCTCCGTCATAGAATATAAATACATTATCAAATCAGACTTAACCATAGAACTTCCTACTTGGTATTTTCAAGAGAACATTCCTGTAGCTCATAGTGAATATCAATTTACTATACCAGAGTATTTTCGTTATCAATACGATATATCAGGAATGGTATTGCCTATTGAAAAAAAGGAAGACACCAAATATGAGACCTTCACTTATGCATGGAAGAGTTTGCCCGACAGAGGAGGTATCATTCACGAAGGTAGAGATGAGCTAAATTCTTCCAGCACCTACAATGTAATGATTGCCAAGAGAATACCACCAGCTTTTCAAGAACCCTACCGTAATAATGACGAAGAAATTTATAGCAAAGCCGAATTGCAAATCGTAGCGATTCAAATGCCTGAAAAACCAGTTGAAGTGATCGCTGGAGACTTTACTAGCTTTAATGATCAGTTATTGAACAGCAGTGCTTTTGGAGGTCGATTAGGAAAAGGAAGCTTCGCAAAAACGAAAGCTAATGAGCTGTCTTCTAAAGATGATGCCGCTAAAGCGGAAGGGATTTATAATTGGATACAAAATAAAATGAGCTGGAATGAATATACAGGGATATACAGTAATAAAGCTGGTAAAGCAGCCCTACAATCTGGCGGTGGTAATTGCGCAGATATTAACCTTTCATTAGTCGCTGCTTTTAGAGAGGCAGGACTAAATGCTTATCCAGTTATTCTAAGTACCAGAGGGAATGGAGTCGTCAATAAAAGTACTCCTATTTTTGCTGATTATAATTATGTCATTGCAGCCGTCATTGTTGGTGAAGATTTATATTATGCAGACGCTGCTAATAACTTGCCCTTTGGAATGCTACCACTACACTGTATGAATGGACTTGGGTTTATCGTATCAGAAAATGGAGGACAGTTTGCCGATTTAAAAAAAGGCAATCACTTTGTCGAAAAAATGGGGATCAAAATGAATATTCAAGGAGATAAAATCCAATCTACCATAGATTTTAAAGACGAAAAATATGCCGCTCTAAGAACATTGGAATCCCACCAAAGCTTAGGGGAAAAAGAATTCAAAACAGACTTAGCATCAGATTTTGATGATTGGGAAGTAGAAAATATCGACATTAAAAGTATGTCATTAGAGGATGGTGTTTCTTATACTATCAATATGAATCAAAGCTTGGAAGATGCCGATATACTATACATACAACCATTCCCTGCTAGCATGATTAATGAACAACCCTTCAAAAGAGAAGAAAGACACACAGCCATCGATTTTCCATTAGGAGTGATGCAAACAAAAGTTTCGCAAATTACTGTACCGGAAAACTATACCATAGAATTACCTGAAGATGCTACTTTCTCTATGCCAGATAAAGCAGGCTTATTCAGTTATTCTGCTAAACAAACAGGGAATAATGTTACCATCGTTTGTAATTATAAAATTTCACAAACAGAATATTCACCTAAAGATTATCAGCAAATCAAAAACTTCATTCAGATGCAATATGACAAATTGAATGAACCCCTTATATTGAAGAGATAGAACTCATTTAAAGTTTTTCTACTGGCTTGGAAAATGGCTATTTTTCCGTATTTCTTCGTTATTTTATCGGTCCGTAGCGCTACTATGCACCTCAAAAATGCCTTGAACTACAAAAAAATAGCTAATTTTCAGCTTCAATATAAAACTTTAAATGAGTTCATAATGAAATACTTATTCTCGAGCCTACTCTTAGGACTATGGGCATTTTCTATGCTGTCTGCTCAATTCAACATACCTGATATTGCAGATAGTTTACTAGATAATGCCCATACTATTATCATTAATGATGAAACTCAATTCTCTGTTAAAAATCGGAAGGAGTCTACTTTTAAAAGACATTATACGCATCTTTTATTAAATGATAATGCCTCCGAACAGAGGGATGTGTACATTACTTATGATCAATTTAAACGCATCCAATCAGGGCAAGTAACTCTTTATAATCAAAATGGTAAAACCATAAAAGAGTATCGCCTAAAAGATTTTGAAGATAAATCATCAGTCGGTAATTCTGTAGCTAGTGACGGAAGACTAAAACACCTAAAAATCTCTTACGATCAATATCCATTTTTTATTCAAGCTTCTTATGAAGTAGATCACAGTAGCTCCTTACATTATCCGCAATGGATTGCCCAAATAGGAGAAGGAGTAGCTGTATTAAACACAGAACTACAAGTTGTTTATCCTAAAAACTTGGGGATTAGACATCACTCGAATACCCCAGTAAGTGATAGCACAACACTTGCTCAAGAAAAAACATTAATCTGGTCCATTAATAATCTGCCTGCTTATCAATATGAACATTTCTCTGGATGTATAGACGACTACTCCCCTATTGTCTACTTGGCAGCTAAGGAAGTAGAAGTAGATGGCTTTAAGGGACGTATGGACAGTTGGAAAAGCTTTGGACAATGGCAAAATCAATTATTGGATGGTAAAAATGATTTAAAAGAGACAGATCTCAAAGAACTAAAATCCCGATTAGTAGGCATAGAAGATACTAAACAAAAAATCGCCATCGTCTATGATTATTTACAAGAAAATTCTCGCTATGTGAGCATACAATTAGGTATTGGAGGTTGGCAGCCATTTGATGCGTCCTATGTTCATGAGAAGAAATTTGGCGACTGTAAAGCCCTTTCCTTCTATACTAAATCACTATTAGAAGAAATAGGAATCCCCTCCCATTACACCATTATTAAAGCAGGTAGCAATCAAGCCGAAGTACTCAAGGATTTTAGTAATGCCTATTTTAATCACGCTATTTTGACCGTGCCCTTAGAGAATGATACCATCTGGTTAGAATGTACGTCTCAAACTAATCCTTGCGGTTATATGGGCACCTTTACAAGTGATAGATATGCCTTAATAATCACAGAAGAAGGCGGAGAATTAATCAGAACTAAAGCCTATAGCGCAACTGAAAGTCAACAAAACACTTATAGTGAAGTGAGTTTTGAAGAGGGGAATAATTTAAGAGTCAATTTGCATAGAAAATATAGTGGACTCGAAGTAGAAAACAAAGGGTTTAACTACTACATTCACGAATCTTCCCAAAATCAAAAACGGTGGCTATACGATATGCTGCCCTATAATAATCACCATATCCATACTTTTAATTTTCAAGCACTCAGTAATGAGGTAGTCCCAGAAGGCACGCTTAAAATCGTGACCGATATAGAAAAAGGAGCAAAAAAAATGGGACAAAGATTATTCATTGATATGGAACAGTTTATAGATAGGATTCACGTACAACTACCCGATCAAGAGCGAAGCAATGACATTATGATTAAATACCCCTTCACACATACAGACACGATAGCGATTGAGTTTCCAGCAGGGTATCAATTAGAAAGCAATATTAAAAACCTACAACTGGACACCCAATTCGGCAAATACGAGCTAAATTATTTTAAAGAAGCAGAAAAGAACTTTTATGTCCGAAAATTAGTTCTAAACAAAGGACATTATCCTCCCAAGGATTACGATGCGCTAAGGTATTTTTTCAAACAAATTAGCCAAAGCGATCGGCAAAAAATTGTCTTGGTAAGCAATTAATTTTTGGGCGTGCCCCATTATTTTTTTGGCCAGAGGGCGCACACATCGGTGCGCCCCTACATGGGCTGGCCAAAAAAATAATGGGTCGGGCTGTCCGCTATTATGTGGCTATGCTGCTCCTACTTCACTAAGCTGTACTTGTCTGCCTTTCAGGCCAGCCTACGTCCAGCTAAGTTACGTAAGTCGCATCATGGCCGCCACATACCGCTACCATCCCTCACGCAAATCATTAACCAAAATACCAATCATGAAAGAAGTAAACATTCAGCGTTATATTGATAATGAAGGAAAAATTATCCTTTGGCCCTCTAAACCAGCCAGGAAAATGGCTGTATTAGAGTATCTAGTCGCTAAATTCGAGAAGGAAAAAAAGTATAGCGAAAAAGAAGTCAGCGAACTACTCAATCAACATCATATTTTTGGAGATGCTGCCTTGCTTAGGCGAGAAATGGTCGGTAGAAAGCTCTTAGATAGAACTAAGGATTGCCGAGCTTATTGGGTAATCACATAAATTTTGCTGCCTAATTCGATACCAACTAAGCCAGTACCCACTTCATAATAGAGTCTATCATCATCGTTATCTTCCTCCGTATAGAGTACATTGGTAAATGTCTGATCCAATAATTGAATACTGTCAGCCTCCGCAAATGGCTTGAAAAGAATGGAGTTATTTTCATCAAATTCAGGTTCTGTAAATTCGACAAAAGCAACTGATTCTCCTCTAATAAAGGTATTACTACTATCTGAGTAGTTGACAACAAATACGTCATAAAAGAGGGTGCTTTCTGCTTCGTAATTTTCACGGGCAATGACCATATCTATTAGTCTGGTACTATCGGCAGTGCGGAGTAAGTTTCTATAGCCTGCCGTTTGATAATACTCACAAGGGGTGGTTTCGTAAGGACCTGTCGTTAACTCGCAGCGAAATTTCACACAAATATGGTAAGGCTCCTCTAAGACAGAAACAATCAACTGTATGCTATCGCCATCTTCACTTAGGAAGGTCAATTCATCTCCTTCATCATAAGGCAGATATGCCCTTGCTTCTTGGCTAATTTCAGTAGAGCCGACTTGTTCGTCTACACAGCGCTTTTTGCAGGCTGTAATTGTTAAAACAACAATAAGAATTGGAAGTAAGTATCTCATGATATAGGCAATTTAATATTTTTAATTCAAGAATCAGCAGGCACAAGTGAAAAACACTTGCGCTATAAGGTTTGTGAAAAAATCAGCAGGCACCAATAGAAAACACTTACACCATAGGTTTTGAACGCTCTTTATGTGACCTTTCTTATAAATTTGGTTTAAATAGGTGGGTAGAAGTCGCATGAAATTTGCGTGAGGGATGGTAGCGGTATGTGGCGGCCATGCTGCGACTTACGGCGCTTAGTGATGCGATGGCTGGCCCGATAGGGCAGACAAGCAGCACTTAGCAGAGTAGGAGCGGCATAGCCACATAATAGCGGACAGCCCGACCCTTCCTTATTTTTTCATCGGAGGGCGGACACGCAGGTACCGCCCCTACAGTCCGATGAAAAAATAAGGAAGGGTCACGCCCAAAAACAATATTCAATACTTCTTTTTATTTTAATCAAGGTGTTTTAAATTTTACGTGATAGAATATGCAGTTAGCGACATTATTATTTTTGAGCAGTTTTTTATTTCAAACTGGTGATAGCCTTTTCGTTTTTAAGAAAGATGGAAAGTATGGTTATGTTAATCAGAGAAATGAGGTGATTATTCAGCCCCAATATGATAAGGGTTGGTTTTTGACAAAGCCGATTATTAATACTGATTCCACTCAATATCTTTCTGCCCAAAAAGACGGCAAATTTGGAATTATTGATCTCCAAGAAAATATTATCCAGCCCTTTCAATTTGATCAGCGGGTGAATATTGATAGTGATTATATTCGGACTAAGAAAGACGGCAAATTCGGCTATTCTGATATCAATGGCAATATGATTATTGAGGCGAAGTTTGATACGGCTGCGCATTTTGGTAAAAGCCAAACTGCCTTAGTGGGGAGTAATGATAAATGGGGGCTTATTAATAGAGCTGGGGAGGTAATCTTGCCTTATGAGTATGAGAATTTTATGGACTTACTTAGGGGCAGTATTAGCACAGAAGATGCTTATTTGGAATTGATTAGAAAGGCAAATAAACATGGCGCTATTAATGAAAAGGGAGAATGGATTGTTCCGATGGAATACGATCAACTGAGTATTGAAACGATTAAGGATAAGATTACTGATAATGAGGGAGTTAGAAAAACGTTTAAGCAGCAATACATCAAAGCTAAAAAGGATGGAAAATATGGTTTATTGAATGTTAGAGGAGAAACAGTATTGGATGTAAAATATAATAGAATCCAACAATTTGCTGGTAAATTCTTTGTACAATTAGAAGATCAATATGGCCTACTAAAGCCTGATGCATCTGTTGATTTTTTTGCTTTTAAAGGGGTGGAAGTTGCACTTAGTCCGCTGCGAATTCCTTATACGCATGAATCTTTGGTCATGGTAAAAAAGGGAGCTAAATATGGTTTTTTTGATGCGAATACGCTTCAATTAATTGAGCCAGAATATGATCAAGTTAAGCCCTTTAGTGAAGGACTTTCTGCTGTAAGAAAAGGAGATCGATGGGGTTTTATGGATGAAAGTGGCGAATTGGTTATTCCTCTTCAGTATGAGAGAGTGCGCCCATTTAGTGAAGGAAAAACAGGGGTTCAAAAGGACGGACTTTGGGGATTTATTGATCAAAATGGTCAAGAGATTATTTCGCCTCAATTTTTGGAAGTAGATGATTTTGATAAGGGTTTTGCTCCTGTTAATACGCTTCCTGGGAAGTGGGTTAAAACTGATCAGCCTACTGTTTCTATGATGGGCGATACGCTTTTTTATAAAAAAGAGATTGCAGAGGATGCGAAAAATCAATGGACTTATATTGATGAGTCAGGAAAGCTATTGACGGAAGGTAAATATTGGGATGTGAAAAAATTCTCTCAATATGGATGGGCAAATGTGAAGATCATTCAAAAAAACAAAAATAGTACTAAAACAAAGTATGGGGTGCTCAATGCAAAAGGAGAAGAGATACTCGCTCCTATTTCGGATCATTTAGTGACTGCTTATAATGGACTTTTTATTGTAGAGTCTGAAGCTCATGACAATAAAAAAGGAATGACAGATGGGGAGGGAAACTGGAAAATAGAACCGAACTATGACGGCTTATGTTTCTCTCCTAATCCGAATATTTTGATGGCATTTAATGATAATAAGTGGTCATTCTTAGACTTATCAGCTAAGGAGATATTCCCCCCTATTATAGACAAGATCAAATTAGGAACTTATAATAAGGAAACTGTTATGGATGAGCCATGTTTGGGTTGTTATTGGCGAGTCAATAATTCAGGCAATCGTTCGGCTTGTTTTGGTGATAATAATGTGCAATTAAGCATCAATGGTAAAAAAGCCTTGTATGACTTTCAGAAAGGCTTCTTGATACCTCCTTCAAAAATACTGATGATTAAAGAAAAGTATGTCTATTTTGAAGAAGGTAATGAAGGTGGTTTCTTAACACCAGAAGGGGAATATTTAGGAGTTGACCTCCCACTTCTTCAAGAAAAAATTCAGGAGTGGAATAATCAATAATTAAGCAGATTTATCGTTTTCGTTTGATAACTGTTTTTTTACTTTTAGCCAGTTTCATTTTTGCTAATTTAGATTTCTTCTTACGATTGGCATTAAAACTTGATCTTTTAGATTTACCTATTCTTGGGTCTTTAGTGCTCACTTCCTCTTTTTTCTTAGATGTCTGCTTTTTAAAGGTCGATTTTTTAGATTGAGTAGGCGTATTATTAGGCTTTCTATTGGCCTTTTTTTTACGATCATCCTTGGAGGCTTCTTCCGTCTTAGATGATCCACTAATGAGTTGATTGATTTCTTTTATCTCCTTGCCAGTCAATGCTCTATAGTGCCCTGTTGGTAATTTTTCTATAGTAACATTCATGATGCGAACTCGCTTTAGTTTCACGACACTATTATTCAAAAACTCGCACATTCTTCTGATCTGCCTATTTAGGCCCTGAGTTAGGATGATCCGAAAGCTATACTTATTAACTTGTTCTACTTCACAAGGCTTAGTCACGGTATCTAAAATTGGGACTCCCTTGCTCATGCGACTAATAAAGTTAGGTGTAATAGGATACTTCACAGTCACTAAATACTCCTTTTCATGATTATTACCCGCTCGAAGAATCTTATTGACAATATCTCCATCATTGGTTAAAAATATTAATCCCTCTGACTGCTTATCTAATCGTCCAATCGGAAAGACACGCTTCGAGAAATTCAAATAGCTAATGATATTGTTTTTCTCCTTAATATCCGTAGTACATACGATCCCAACTGGCTTATTAAAGGCGATGTAAGTTGTTCTTGTTTTAGTCTTTAATACTCGTCCATCCACAATGACGATATCACCTTCCTTTACCCGATTACCCATTTGGGCCGTCTTTTTATTAATGGATACCCTTCCTTGCTCAATTAGCCTATCCGCCTCTCTACGAGAACACATACCAGTATTGCTGATAAATTTATTTAGGCTGATGGAATCTTTATTAGCTCTCTTCATAATGGCAAAAGTACGAAATTATGAGTTGATTAGGCTCATAAACTTTTCTTCATTAAAATAATGGCCGATATAGGAACAATATTAAATTCGATCTTATCTTTGTTATCATTTTAAAAGGATACTGATCTTTAGGACAAATCAATGATGAAAAACAGCATTAAATTAGTCGTACTTGATTTTGATGATACATTATGTATGAATCAAGCAGCTTGCTACCAGTTAGAGAATCGTATTGCCCAAAAAATGGGTTATCCTCTTATTGAAGAGCACATTCATAAAGCAACATGGGGTATGCCTCTTGAATTAGCTGTTGAACAAAGGGTTCCAGGGGTTGATAAGCAAGAATACTTAGCTTTATTGACAGAAGAATTGCCTATTCTCGCCAATCAAAACAAGGTGGATTTTGTAAAACAAGAAAACTTAGCAGTCTTAGATACGCTTAAAAAAATGGGTAAAGAATTAGCTATTTTGACTTCCAGAAAAGAAGGGGAATTAACACATTTGATGTCAGTCAATCATCCTTTGTCATCAAGAATTGAAAAATTTTATTACCATCAAGATGATAGCTTTAATAAACCCGATAAGCGAGTTTTCTTAGAAATACTAAACGACTTCAATGTCAGTTCAAAAGAAGCCTTGTACATTGGTGATTCATTAGGAGATGCAGCATGTGCCAAGGGAGCAGGATTAAGCTTTATTGCAACTTTAGAGAGTGGTCTGAAAAACCCAACAGACTTTGAATGCTATCAAGTAGATGCTTATATCCATCAATTTTCAGAATTACTATCTTTTTTTAATTAAAATCCCCCTTCCATGAAGTTTCTATTGGTTTCTCTTCTTTATGCCGTCATGTGGGTGCTTATCTATTTTATACTCCGTTTTTCAAAGAGCAAATACTTTGCTACAGCCATTCAAAGAAACAATTTCCTGACAGTACTTCATTGTTTTTTTGTACCTGTACTTACTTGTCTCTATTTCTTTTCTTTAAAGTCTCCCTTTGGATATGAATATTTAGTAGATGATACATTAAGGCATTTGTTTGGTGTTTCTGTAGGCTATTACCTTGTTTCTTTGATTAATGATATTCGTCTTTTTGAAAAAGTAGACAAAGCCAATATATTCCATCATATTCTTACTATGCTTGGATTCTTATTCGTAATGAATAGGCCAGAGTACCCTGCTTATTTTGCTTGGATTCTTTTGTTTCAAGCAACAGGAGTTTTCTATCATACTTATGTTATTCTAAAAGAAACAGAAGGAATCAATAAAAAGCGGATTGCATTTTGGTATTCTGCCAATTTTTATGCTTGGATATTTTTCCGTTTCTGCTTAGAAGGCATTTATCTAATTGGAGCTATTTATCATGAAATCACTCAAGGGGCTTTATCGCTGAACTTAAGGATTATTACTTTTATATTTATCAGTATTTCCTTTTACTTTAATTTGCATTGGTTATTTATTTTGATAAACAAACGAAAGGGAAAATCAAATAAAAACCAATCTCAATTATCCAGTCAGCAATAAGGAGTTATTTTAAAGTCAAATCCATTACCTATTTGGCTTCATTAAGACCTTCTTCAATGTCATCCCAATATTGTGTGCAAATATTTTATACGGATTCAAATTAGGATTAGGCGCTTTCCCCTCTCCCAACCTTCTAATATGTAGCTCATACCACAATAATTCTGCAAAGCCCTGATCATTCAATGCCTTTATCTTAAATATCTTTTCAGGTATCATAATCCGCTCTAAATCATCCACTAATAAACGATGAGCTAAATCAGGATAAATAGCAAAAGGACGAGCCAAACCAATAATATCCAACTTATCTTCAGCCACCGCTTGCTCCATCACCGACTTTGATCTAAAGCCTCCTGTCAACATCAAAGGTGTATCTACCAACTTTCGAACCTTCTCTACATAATCCAAAAAATAAGCCTCTCTCGCTACTGTGCTGGCTTTCTTATTTCCCTCCATCATAGCTGGCCTCTCATAAGTACCACCCGATATTTCAATCAAATCCATGCCTTCTTGAGAAAGCAATTTCACGACCTCCATCGACTCTTCTTCCGTAAATCCTCCTCGCTGAAAATCAGCCGAATTAATCTTAATTCCTACTGGATAATCTGCTCCCACTTTCCCTCTAATATTACGATACACCTCTATCGCAAATTTAGCCCTTTTTTCTAAACTCCCTCCCCACTGATCATTCCGTTGATTCACTAAAGGAGATAAAAACTGGCTCACTAAATAACCATGAGCTCCATGAATTTGCACTCCTGTAAAACCTGCCTCTTTCATGATCAAAGCCGAATTGCCATAACGTTCAATAATATCCAAAATCTGCTCCTCGCTCAAAGCCTTCGGCTCCTTAAAAAATCCCTTCGTTTGCTTAGATTGCAAAGGCACCGCAGAAGGCGCATACACCTCCTTATTCATAAAACCCACAGCCTGCCTTCCAGGGTGATTCAATTGCGGCCAAATATGGGCGCCTGTTCCATGTACTGAAGCTGCCCATGTTCGCAAAGCCGCAAAATGCCGTTTATCTTCTACCACCACATTATAAGCCTCTCCCAATGCACGCTGATCAATCATCACATTACCCGTAATAATTAATCCCGTTCCACCTTTGGCCCATCTATGATAAGCCATATCAAAAAGCGCATTCGGCCCATGATCCCCATCTGCCATATTCTCACTCATAGCCGACTTAGCCAATCTATTCTTCAAAACACTCCCATTTGGAAGCCTAAATTTTGTATTTAACATAACTCTATTTCTGTTTTAAAACTAATCAACAAATCTTTTCAAGTCCGTAGCATAAAAATCCCACTCTGGCGTATTTATACTCGACTCCTCTCCCATCATATACCAAGGGCCAAATGCTCCATTAGGACACTTCAATACCTGAATCTCTTGAGCAGGCATATAACTCTGTGCTAACAAATAAGCCTGCTGTTTGGTTTCAGGATGCATCACCATATCAACGACTACTACAGCATGACCGGGAGAACCTCCCTGTATAAACACATCCCCTATCTTCATTTCGTGATAATCAACCGCTTGTAACTCCTTAGCTAAAGAAAGTGTCCCAGCATAAGTAAAGATCAATTCCATATACTTCCAAAAATCCTCATAAGTATTAGAAGGCTGATTTCGATCATTCCAATACGTCTTATTTCCTTTCACGATCATTCTTCGACCCTTCATCCATTCACTATAATCTACTCTAAATCCATTCGTAAAATTAAAATGAATATCCTCATATTTTTTCTCCCGCCACAAATATTCTCCTTTCAATCGCATCACCGCATCCGCACACTGATGCAAATCTCGCTTCCCAATCGGCAAGTCAACTACCGCAGTATACACATCAGAACGATTTTTCAATTTCCCATCATAATACTGCACACTCGCCCCCTCCTCTTTCAAAGGCAAATTCCGCAAATAAGCCGCATAAGAATTCGCCTTCACCTCCACTCGCTCAAAACCAGATGGCGTAAGAAATCTTTTTCCGATCGTTTGACCCTCCGCATTAATCAGATTAGCAGAAGACGCTTTTACCTGAGCTATCAAAGATGACAATTTAGATTTCTCTTCCCCCTTTGATTTTCCCTCACCAGCACAAGCTGTCAACAAGAATAGCAACAATACATAAACGCTTTTTTTAAATTTATTCATCCGATTACTTTAAATCATATTTCCCCAATTTATAGCGCAAGTGTTTTTCATTGGTGCTTGCAAAACGTTGATTACAAACTAATATTCTTCATCGAGCAGCATAACATATTTCTTTTTTGGGTGCGCCCTGCGTTCACAAAAATAAAGTGCACAATATAAAAAATTCATCATTCAACATTGATCATTATGCATTCGCCGAAGGCGCAGGTCGGGCTATCCACTCTTATGCGGCTATTCAGTAGCTACTCTGCTAAGGCGTACTTGTCTTCCACTGCGTGGCAAGCCTGCGTCCACCTAAGCGCCGTAAGCTACTTCATCACGCCACATACCGTTCCTATCCCTCGCACATCAATCTTATTCTGATGAAGATCGTTTGTGCTACAAATGTAAAAAAATATGGCAAGAAGCTCTTAATTGCTTTTAATTTGCTTATATTATATTGCTCATTTAAGGTTTTATGATGAAGCTGAAAGACTTTATAGTCACAATTTTAGATCAAAGAATTCCTCAATCTACTAAAATTTAATCCATGAAGTACACTAGTGTTTTTCTTATTTTCATTGGAACATTATTATCTTTTCAAGCAACAGAATTGAAGGATAACGATTGGAAGCTTGAAAAAATCAAAAATGATATAGAGGTTTACTCAAGGCTGGTTGAGGGAGCGCCTGTTAAAGAAGGCCGTTTTATATTTACTGTTGAAGCCAGCCTAAGTTCTGTTGTTGCAATTTTGGAGGATGCCAATAGTTTCCCAGATTGGGCTTATAGAACCCCCTTTGCCGAAGTTATTGAAACGGATAAACAAGGGAAATTAACCTACTATTCTATAGGAGATTTTCCATGGCCTTTTTACGATAGAGATTCAGTCATTGCTTCCCAAGTTTATCAAGATAAAGAAACAGGAATTGTCTATTATACCTCTTCTTGTGTCGATGGAGTAAAACCAGTCGTTGAAGATTTGGTTCGTGTAAACTTGATGAATACAAACTGTATCATTGAAGCACAAGGAGATGGTACGGTAAAAATTGACTATCGGGTATTAGTGGACCCAGGCGGTTATATCCCTCCCTGGCTTGTCAATCTGTTTTTTGACAAGGGCCCCATTCACTATGCCGAGAATTTAAAGGAACATATTAAAAAGCCTAAGTTCCGTGATATTGAGCTTTCATACATTGATGATAAGTAAGTGAACAGAATTACTTAGGAAAAAAAAACCTCAAACTTAAGAATAAAAACAACATAGTAATAGCACAAACATACACTATATGCGTCAAGAAATCCAATAATGGAATATGCTTATCCGAAAAGTCGAACCATTTCACAATTAAAGTAGATACTCCCATCACCCCAATATACACCCAAAAAACCCACTGATACCCCCTCTTCAAACCAGACAATAATATCCCAGTCAACAAAATCGACATAGCCACGTAAAAGGCGATTCTAAAAAACACATTTTGTTTATTGTTTTCTATCATTAGTAAACCATATTTAATTTTGTCCACTTACTTATTAACTAAATAATTTTGAAGATGTATTGAGGCCACATTTCCTTAATATTTCAACTAACTCACCTCTTGTTTTAGGTGGTCTTTTTAATGATTTAAGCTGATTAAAAAAAGCTTGTTCTGCTAAAGCTGAATCATTATTGTAAAGATTACTAATAAACAAATCAGGATCAATTGCTTTTAATCCGAATTTATCTAAATAAGCATTAGGGAAATCTTTTAAATTAAAGGTAATAATAAGTTTCGCATTACATTTTATGCCAGCAGCAAGAACATGTCTATCATCTGCATCAGGCAATTCAATTGAAGATATAAGATCTTCATAAGATTCAACTATTGCAAATGGAAAAGCTGTATTCATCGCAACTACTGTTCTCTTCAAATTTGCCTCTTGTAAATCAGGGCGATTTAACAATAAATTACGAATCCATTCATCCTCAATATCAGAAGACCATTTAGGAAAAAAAGACCCTGCTCTGCTAAATTTAAAAGTAAATCTCTAATAGGTGCAGGGTATAACACACAAGCATCCAAAATAACATTAAAAGCCATATTTTATCTTATTCATAGCCCATATTCAAATCTTGAGCCTCCCGTGCTAATAAATCTAATTGTTTCCTTCTATCAGCTTTTAAATTAGATTCATAGCTCAAAATATCTTTTAACTGAACCCTCCTGTGACTGCCTACTTTTTTAAAGGGAATTATACCACTTTCAAGTAACTTAACAATATGAGGCCTTGACACATTCAATATATCAGCAGCTTCTTGAGTGCTAATCTCAGAATCTGATGAAATTAAAGTAACGGATTTACCTTCGGCCATGTTTTTAAGAATTGATTTGAAAAGTAAAAAAGCCTGTAAAGGAATAGTTATCAACTCTTCTGATTCTTGAATTCTTAGTTGCACTGTTTTTTTCCCATTTCTTAGCACATCACTCTCACATTTGGACAAGGATTCTACTGAAGATAAGGCTATCTTTTGATCAGCTTTTGTTATTTTTTTGATAATTGAACTCATTTTTCTTTTATTTGCCATAAATATACAAACGAAATAAACGAAACAAAAGTTTCAAATACAAAATTTAACCTTAACTCAGCTATAAGGATGAAAAATTCCTAAACTAATAATCTATTCATCTTTAGGCTTATGAGCATAACAGATAAATTCCTTATCCTCCGCTTGATCAAACCTTGTTAGATTACATAAAACGATTTGACTTGGATCATCATAATTTTTACAATTTAAGCAAAGCTTAGGAATTTCAATTTTGCTAAGATCTATTTCATTCCCATCATCATCAAAATATCCCCCAACTTGAAACATTTCAAATGGAATATCTTCACCTTCAGGAAGGCGTTTAAAAATAGCATCCACAATTTCATAATCATCCTTGGGATAACTTTCTCCTGTTATACAAGCATGACAACGATTCCCCACAAAGGCAGAACCTATGACCCAAATATCTTGGCCACATTCACAATGTACTCCATCCTTGAATGCTTGGAGTGCTTCACTTAGGTTTTTCCTTAAGCGTTTTTCATTTGCATCAAGATTCGTCTCTAAATGTAGTTGGATATACTTTTCTAATGAAATTGACTTAAATGACATAATTTTAAGTTTTAATAAAGTTAAAAATAAAGGAGGTACTATTCTTGATCATCCACTATATTGCAAAAATATAGTTTACGAGAATACATAAAAACAAACCTCAAGCTTTTGGCAAGGGAGGGACCCACCCACTTCCGCCACCGCCGCCGACTCACTCAGCGCATTTTTAGATAGACCTCCGGCTGCCTTGCTATCCCAACCGTTTGAGAGAAGGTGCTATCCATGAACTTGTGCTCAAGCCCAATTTTATGTTAGAACGTTCCTTTACTATATAAGAGGCAAGTACATCATAAATTCCACAAAAAAAAGGACACTTTTTTCAAAAAAAATTACTCTCAGCATAAATAAATACACAATACACTCATTCAAACCCTTGATTAATAAGGACTTATCTACTCATCCTGAAATATTTTTTTATTAAACTCTTTTTGCCAACTCTGAATATATTTTATTACTTTTTCTTCCCGAACAAGCTATCGCTTCCATGAAATAAAAAGCTACAAAAAAAGAGTACACAAAAAGCATTCATATTTTATATTTTTTCTTCTACCAAGGCCATAAAATTAACTCGACTAATTTCCTGATATTCATTTAGATTATCCTTAAAGTTA
>JAHDDN010000083.1 GCA_020629335.1 Chitinophagales bacterium
ATAATTTCGCTTAAAGATAGATTTTCTACTTGGATCATGCAAGTGGGTGCCTTTCATCCTTGTTGATTATCATCTTGCACAAATGAAGTCAATAAAATGATCGCTAAGTAAGTTATCCATTTCATATAAGTATTTTAATAGTTAGGCGCATCCCATACGCTCGCAGATACCAAACATTTATCATCCCACACCAGTTTATCATTCATCATTTTTAATTCATCATTAAGCAGAGCGCATGGTCGGGCTATCCGTTATTATGGGCCTATTCAGCAGCTACTCCACTAAGCTGTACTTGTCTGCCCTGCGGGCCAGCCGTCGTCCAGCTAAGTTCCGTAAGCTACTTCATCACGGCCCATACCACTTCTATCCCTATGCGGATTATTGGTATTATCCCAAGGATTAAATGTTTTATATTATTTATTTGGGGTTTTGTTATTTAGCATTTTAAGCTTTATTGCTTGGTCATCTATACTTAGATATTGATAAGATTTTTACTAGCCTATTCATTTTTATATTGTTTTAAATAATGATAATGTATGCCTATTGGTACTCACATACACTTCCAAGTTTTCAATATCAATCAATAAATTAAATCGCTTTAAAAATTCTCCACCCATCACACTGGTTTGTTGAATCTCCAATTCACTATCAAAATAACTAAGGGGAGTATTCGAAAAGGGGACATCAAATACTTTAAAAGTATCAACCTTTACTTTCTTGGTTTTAATGATATTCCCATGAGAATCTTTCAGCTCTTTTTCCTCAATTACTTCCAATTGACTAAACACCTCATTTTCTTTACAAAAATGATCGTCCAGTATGATAGTCCCCCCATATCCTGAGTGAATTAAAAACTTATTTCTAATCTTCTGGCCATCAACGCTTATTTCTCCTTCAATGAATAATGATTCATGTTTATCAGTTGATAGCTTAAATTTTTGATATTGAGTATTGTCTATATTTAGGTTTGCTGGGTCGTGAAGAATGATTAGATTTTGATCATTATCTATTTCAATTATACTACCTTCAAATAAACTGGGACCGAATTTACCATCCGATTCAGGACCTGATAGCATATCTAACCAAACAGTTAAACTATCCCATTTAAAATCAAAAATTTGAAGACTGTTGTTTTCAATATATCTTGAATCTTTAGTGCCTGTCCAACTTGTTGAGGAGGTATTCTTAATCTCCTTGCTTCTTAGTTGCTCCGACTTATCAGGCGTTAATGAAACAGTACCCACCGCTGTATGAAACATCAAAGAAACCGTATCCTCTTTGTTTAAAATTGATTCTACTATAATATTATTATGATCATTCAAAACAAATTGAATCGTGTCATTAAGCAATTGCTTACTTGTATTTTCAAAGGTCGCTGTTGCCGCTACATTAATGCTTACTAATAAGTACACACTGAGAATGAGGTATAATTTATTCATACTTTCCATTTTAAAGATGATCACAAACTTGCTATAACTTTCCTTCTATTATGATTCATTTCAAATATAATAGTATTTTCTGTAATGGTGAATGGATTAACTATTATTAACTAATACTATTATATTTCAGATCGATTAAAAAAGACTTAGAAATGAAAGTTGTATTTGGCTTAATGACATTTGCCAATTTAGATTTTTTTTCATACTTTAGACAAATTATTATTCAACCTTCTAACCTAATTATTATGGAATTCCCAAGTGTATTTGAACCAGCCACTAATGTGACGCTAATCGAGCGCATCAATAAGTTAACGAGTGAAACCAAACCAGAATGGGGCAAAATGAATGTTGCCCAAATGCTGGCTCATGTTAATGTCGGCTACGATATTGCTTATGGAAAAACACCCGTAAGCTATAATTTTCTCATGAAATTTATGCTTAAAACTTTTGTCAAGAATACAGTCGTTGGCTCTAAGCCTTATAGTAAAAACGGCAGTACTTCCCCTGTATTCGTGATCAAGGATGAGCGTGATTTTGAAAAGGAAAAGGCCCAATTGATCGAATACATCAAAAAGACCGAAGAAAAAGGATCCAACTATTTTGAAGGTAGAGAAAGTGCTGCTTTCGGCAAACTAAGTTCCAAGCAATGGAGTATTCAATTTTATAAACACCTAGATCATCACTTGACTCAATTTGGGGTTTAATATTTGGGCACATCCCCATTCTAATTTTCATCGGTCCGTAGGGGCGTACCTTTGTCTGCGCCCTCCGATGAAAAATTAGAATGCACGCACTAGCAAATTGTTGTTATCAAAAAAATCAATTAATATCAAAAGCTGTTACAAACTGTCCATTGGTAGGGAAATAATGATACTCATCAATCAGAAATCTGGCCATTGATTTCATATGTCCAGCACCATAAACGATGGCTATTGTTTTCTCCGAATGACCTTCCGACTCTATACTTTCTCTAATATGCTGAAATACGATTTGATCTCTTTGATTCATCGTAAAATTGCGAGAACTACCTTCTTCATCATCAAGCGGGCCATAAGCCAATAACATTTCTTCTGTGGAGTCCATAAACTGCTTGGCCAATTTTTTTCTCGACATTCCTTGTCGGGCAATAAACATCATGAGTGGGTCTAAAAAGCTCATTTTCAGCTTTTCTTTAAGGCTTACTTCTCCCCAAGCTTCTGAGCCTGATTCTGGGTCATAATCCGTATGAGTTAACTCAGCATCTAATTCTCTCAAATCAAAATGCTCTGATTGGGTGACCAATCCCAATTGATTTGCAAACATTTTGTATTGCTTAAATGTTAGATTTAGATTTTTTAGACTTATGCGATTAGTGATGGGTTCAGCATCATCTATTAGGTCGATCCCTTCATAAAATACTTCATCACAATCCTTGAGATTTTCCAATACATTTTCATAGTATTCTTCAGAGGCAATATGAATCATTGGAACTAATCTAAATTTTAATTTAATTTTCTTATCTCTACAAATAAAATCATACAATACTGTTCGCACTAAAAAACTGCTTGATTCAATAAACTTCATTTTAAGGAAATTTCATTAAACAATAATGGGTTAGGTTCTACTAAAATCAACACTATAATTATTATTTAAGTTTCTTAATGTGAATGCTTAAATGTGAAATTGATCACTTTTCCAGTTTAATGGATTGTTCCTAATATAATTGGAAATATTTGTGTAGGAACGGGAATTTCTGATTATATGATCATGGAAACTGGGTTGCCATGCGAAATCAATATTTTGTCCTTTTGCAAACTTAGTTACACCTGCCTTATATCCTCCAACTATTGCCCCTAATTTATCAGTTTGTGGCCCGAACTTATTTCCAGTATAAACTCTATAGCCTTCTTTTTTATTAATCGTAATAATTCCATGTACATGGTTTGGCATAATAACATATGCACCTAAAATCACGAATGGATAGTATTTAGGAATATCTATCCAATATTGATCAGCAATCCTTCCAATCTGTGAATATTTCATTTTATCATCTTCAATATCTCCAAAAAAACAGAGCTTATCATAGGTACAAATTGTTACAAAATAATCTGCATTGCTTCCATAATCCCAATTACGAAGCCGAGTAGAATCTACTCGGTACTTCCCTTTGTATAAATCTGACATAAACATTTTTTAATTGAAAAAATCTTCTTCTCAATTATATGAGGCATGTCTTACCTATTTTCCATAAAATAAATCGAAAAAAATTCACAAAAATTGAAAATTGTTTGGGATAATATGGTGAATCGTAATATTGAGACGCGAATTCGCATCTCTACGCAAATAATTGTTTTTACGGGGTGATATTATGTAAAGACGCCTATTGGCGTCTATAAATGTGGCGTTTGGAGGGAACCTACATATGAGACGCGAATTTGCGTCTCTACCAAAATGGGATATTGATCAATATATGATATTGAGACGCGAATTCGCATCTCTACGCAAATAATTGTTTTTACGGGGTGATATTATGTAAAGACGCCTATTGGCGTCTATAAATGTGGCGTTTGGAGGGAACCTACATATGAGACGCGAATTTGCGTCTCTACTGAAATGGTATTGAAAATCATCCTATTTCTATTTTATAAACCGACCGATTCACCACCAAACCATTATCATTTTTTCCAATGACATAGGTTTGATTCGTGCCCTTTCTGATTTCAAATTGAATGGGTTGAGGATGGATTAATTCAGCACTTTTTAGATAGGCCTTAAAATTAGTGGCTGTCACTTCAAATTTAAAGGCGATTGGGAAAGAATTGGTATTGAGTATTCTCAAATCTTTATAGCCATACACCACCGTAGCATCCGTTCCTAATGGGGTAAATCTTGTTTCGTCTGTGTAGATATCTCTGGAATGATTGTGGCGCTCTATTATCTTCAAATTAGCTTGCAAAGCGAGATAGTATATAATTCCCGAAATTTGACACAAGCCGCCCCCATAATCTTCTTGTAATTTTCCTGCTATGATATTTCTGCCTTTTTTGTAGCCATTCGCTTGAGTGGGTGCCCCTACCCTATCCCAAAAGGATAGAATCTGATTAGGCAATATAGTAATGGCTTCTATTCTTTGACTGGCTAATCTAATGTTGTGGACTTTATTTTCGTGTAGATGGCTTTTTCTGATGGGCTGCTCTAATTGGATATGATAGGGCATTTCTTGTGTGCTTTTGCTTTGGGCAAAAATCGCCTCATATCCCTGCCATTTATCTTGGATTTTACGTTGAGCTAATTTTATTTTTAGCCTTGCTTGTGGTGATATAAATTGCCTAATATTCATTTCTTCTCAATTACAAATAGTAGGTAAGAAGCATACTCTTTTAGTAAGGTTTTACTTAAGAAACTATCTATGCTGACAAAATATTTCCGAACAGACTTAGGAATTCTATGTATCGGAAAAAAGGCAATTCCCTCTATTTTTTTTATCTCCCATTGATCACCCAACATATCTTTCATTTCTTGGCTGGTAAAATCATTGGCTCCATGCCAATTAGCTGCTTGATAATTAGTTATTTTCCTTCTACTTTTGGAAGGAATATCAAATATGAATTGGCCACCCTTTTCTAAAACTCGATGGGCCTCTTGAAATATTTGGGCAGTCATCGTCTTATCTAAATGCATGAATACATGAAAAGAAATGAGTCGTTTGAAACTATTGTTATCGAAAGGCAATTCTGTGGCGCTGCTTACACTTAGTTGCTTGTCAGGATATTTGGCTTGGGCAATTTTAATCATCTCAGGGCTAATGTCGATGCCGTACTGAGCAAATTCTAAAAAGCGGCCTGTTCCACAGCCTATATCTAATATTTTTTCCTTAGGAATTGAATGGACTAATGAGCGGACGATTTTCTTTTCTTGTTCGTCTATGTATTGACCGTAGCTATTTCCGAAGCGATCTTCATCATAGGCGGTCGCTAATTGGTCGTAGTATTCTTTGACTGCTGTTTTCATGTTGGGATAATATAATGTTATTAACGTTTTCAGTCAAATACTTATTTTACTAAACTGAATAACATTTTAACGTTGGGAATGTTGGAACTGAATAATGGATGAATTGAAATAATTACTAATAGACTAACTACCAATTATACTAATTGACTAAATTTGCGCGAGGGAATGCAATTCCACTTACGAACGCATGGGCGCACCCTATTATTCAACTTTAAAAACGGTATTGTGATGAAGTTTGCCTGTTGCTTTATAGCCTAGTGATAAGATATTTTCTTTTAGCCAACTTTCATCTGGGAGATTTTCTAAGATGATGATGGGCTTACAACGTTTAATGGTTTCTATGGCGCCTTTTAGGGCTTGTTCTTCATAGCCTTCTACGTCTAATTGAATGATAGAGATCTTGCGATGATTGGGAATGGCATTATCTATGGAGGCAATTTCAATTTCAACTAATTGACCTTTTTGATGGTCTTTAGAAACGATGGTACTCGCCCCTCCTAAATTGACTCCCTTTTCATTTTGCACCATCATTTGTGCTTTGGAGGGCTCCGCTCCTAATCCTGCATTATGTAAAACAACCTGATCTAATTGATTAATTTGTTTTGTGATACTGGCACATTTATAATTTTCTGGATTGGGTTCAAAGGCCCAAATTTTATTTTCAGGGCCAATACCACTTGACAAGCCAGGCAAAAAATCACCGAAGAAAGTGCCTGCATGAATGATGTCACCATCCCCACAATTTGTTCTCATATAATTGATAGTATCTGGCTCGTAGACTTCCCCTTTGAGAATCAATTGTACTGCAATTCGTTGCTTGGATGAAATGGGCACACAGTATCCACCATATTCATTATAAGCAATCATACAATTTAGAACTTTATTTGCCTGATTTAAGCTAGTGGTATGTTTAGGACGATCCACCATTTGGGAAGCCTTCATTTGGTTCCAAACAAATTGTCGAATCGATAATGGGATAAGGTGTTTTATACTGGCCATTGATAGATAATTGTGGGAATAATTCGCTATTCAAATTCAAATCTAAATCGAGCAAAAAGGGGTGCGTGATCTGAAAGCGGTTGTTCTAAATCTCCTTGATAATAAAAGGAGTCTTTATCGCCCCTTTGATATTCGAGTGGTGTGATCGTTATTTTATCATTAGATCGGTAAAATATTTTATCCACCGTTTCACAATCGAAAGCGGTTTGTAAAGGATCACAATCTTTCAATTTATCACCATAAGGCGGCACATCTCCATCACGTATCATATCAACCCAAAGATCGTGAAAGCCTTGATCTAAAAGAGTACGAATGCTATCCCCTTCTCTGGTATATCGACAATTAAAATCGCCCATCAAAATGACTGCCTCACCAACAGAATTGGCATTGACATAATTCATGAGTTGATTAATATTGCCTCTCCTTGCTTCCATAGATTCATCGCCACCGCCTGCATTACAATGTATATTGTAAAAGTCGATTCGCACGCTATCGTGCAATTCGATTTGTGTATAACTAAAGCCTTTGGGCGTCAAGCAATCTGCGCCAGAACATTCTGTCCAAGCAATCCGATCCAAGCCGCTTATTGGATAATCTGAAAAAGTATTTAACCCATCGCCATCAGGTACACAAGGCATGGGAGGCGTGACATATTCATGTGTATTGTACAAAATCAAAGAATCATGATAACAGAAATCTTCCTGTACATGCACGATATTATAATCGTTTAGAAGCGGACTAATACTAGTGGTGTAGGTTTCCGGACTGGAAGAGGAAAGGATTTCTGGTAAGCCTGCTACATTATAGCAAAGCACATTAAATTCGCCTTCAATCTTGGGCAGTGAATTGTCCCCATTATCATCCTCCTCTTCTTTATCACAAGCAGTGATAAAAAAGCAGCTCATTAACAGTAATATGCCTATCCATTTATTCATAGTAATTGGTATTTAGAACTATAAATATAGTAATATATTTTGGATATTTAGGGCCTATAAATACATCTTGGATAATCTAAGATATTAAGCTTCTCCCCTTCTAACTCTCTAAGCGCATCTTTGGCAATCCATTTAGCGGCTTTATTATCCATTTCAGCGATTTGATTAGCGGTTTCTATGGCGCTTTCGTGTAGGTCTATATTTCTTTTTCCAATACTTCTCAATGCCCAATTGACCGCCTTTTTCACATAAATGCGCTCATCCGTTGCCGCTTTTTTGATAATGGGCAAAAAAGCTTCATAGACTTCATTAGCGGCTTTTTTATCAGCCATGCAATAAGCGGCCATGGTAGCAAAAGCGGCTCTTTTCTCAAACTCCTTAGTTCGATTGGCCCATTCTTTTATCTTAGGTATCGGTATTGGACTTTTGGCATAAATGCCCATACAGAAGGAATCACATATCTCCCAATTTTCAAAGGTGGGTGTCCAGTATTCCATTAATTCAAAAGTCAGATCTTTGGGGTTAAATAGCTTGCTGCAAAGCAATCGGGCTTCATAAATATAGGTGTCGAATAATTCAATGGCAAGGGCATTGACATCCGTTTTGGGAATAGATTTTTTAATTTCTCTGGCAATTTCTTTTAGATCTTTGTGGTAGACGCCTAGTGAGTTATTGGCGATGACGCCAAATTTTTTCTGCTTGAAGCTGACTTTTTCGGGATCGGCTAATGCTTTTAGGCTTTCTATGATTTCTTCTTTGGTCATGGGTGAGTTTTTGTGGGGTAAATTTACGGATTATTATGTGATTTTTTTGGTGGACGTTGCGGTGCAACGTCCCTACGAGTTTATGTTTAATAAATTATCCCAATTAGTAGTATAAGAAGGGGAGCGTCTTTCTTGGCGCATTTTCCATTTTCGGCCATTGCCCATAGCGGCTAAGCCTAGGGTCATTTTGCCATAACGATTATTTAGCTCATCCATTAGGACCATCATTTTGTGGTCTCTTTCTCGGTCTACCTCATCAAAGAGGGCCGTTTGTAATTGATTTTGTGGGACGATATGTGAGATCATTACTCCCGCCTTTTTATAGCGATAATTAGGCCGATAAATTGCTTCCAATAATTGACGACTATAAGCGATTAATTCGCTGCTGCTATTGGTGGGGACTTTTAGTTTAAGCGATTTAGAGGCTTTGTATTGAGGTTCTAAGGGCTTGAAGCGATTCGTCAATAGAAATACCGAGATATGAGCCGTGCAGGATTTTTGTTTACGGAGCTTCTTGGCGACTATATGGGTGAAAGTGGCTACTGCTTCTGATAGATCGCTCAATGTGGTTAATGGCTGACCGAAGGAGCGAGAGGAGCAAATACCTTTCTTGGCAGGTGGAATTGGCTCCATGCCAATACAGGATATTCCTTGCAATTCTTTGAGAATGCGCAGACCGACCACCGACATTTTCTTGCGAACCCATTGCTCAGATTGTTGGGTAAAATCAAATGCGGTAAATATCTGGTGTTTATTCAGCATACGACTATACTTTCGGCCAATGCCCCATACATCTCCGACCTCCACCTCTTGTAGTTTTTGTTTGATTAAGGATGGACTATCTAACAAGCCCACTCCATTTTCAAAATGCCCTTTCTTAGCTAAGCGATTTGCTACTTTAGATAGGGTTTTGCTAGGAGCAATTCCAATACTAACAGGTATGCCTGTATGCTTAAATACCTTACGCATAATCGATTGACCGTATTCGTTTAATCTCTTTTGATTGAGTCCGTCTAATTGTACGAAGGCTTCATCTATGGAATAGACCTCGACTAAGGGCGAATGCTTCTTCAAGGTCTTCATCACTCTATCTGACATATCGCCATAGAGGGCATAATTGGAGGAATGCACCACCACATTATTTCGCTCTAAAAAGGATTGAATCTTAAAGGCTGGTTCGCCCATTTTGATACCTAAAGCCTTGGCTTCATTAGATCTCGCAATGATACAGCCATCATTATTAGACAGTACCACCACAGGCCGCCCATTCAAGGAGGGTTTAAATACTCGCTCACAGGAGACATAAAAATTATTACAATCTACTAATCCAAACATGACCTACATTTTTTTGATATTATAGGTCACGAGTCCCCAGATTTGAAATTCATTTTGCTCCTTCACCTCAATGACGGGATAGTCTTTATTGGCTGGCACCAATAGGCATTTGCCCTTCTTGATCTTAACTCGCTTAATCGTAAATTCGCCATCCAAGAAGCAAACGGCTATCGCATTATTACTCACTTCCAAAGAACGATCTACTACTAAGACATCTCCATCATGTATGCCCGCCTCCTTCATGGAGTCGCCCTTGACTCTCACATAAAAAGTCGCACTCGGATTCCGAATCAACTCCTTATTTAAGTCAATAGATAATTCTGTATGATCTTCTGCTGGTGAGGGAAATCCGGCGGATACTCCCTTAAAATACGGCAAGTAATAAGTAATACTCGTCGCTGCTACATAAAATTCCATATTGGAATTAATGCCCACTTTCCTAATGTTCATTCACTCAAAATTTAAAAATCAAATGGTCTTCGTCTTCTGTCTTGGAAAGCAAGGCGGTATAAAACTTATAAAATCAAATCTTTTCGTCTGCTAAAACATTATGCATTGTTCAATCCCCAAATGTAACCTATTTGTTAGGAGATTAGCAAATTTTATTTAAAATGAATGGATTATAATTAGGGCACATCCCCTGCGTGTGTTATACAAGTGCGCAGCACGAGCCATCAATCATTACGCATTACACATTAATCATTCGCCGAAGGCGCAGGGGTCGGGCTATACGCTCTTATGTGGCTATGCGCTTGCCACTACGCTAAGTGCTGCTTGTCTCTACGAGCCTTCGCATCACTAAGCTTCGTAGGCATTCGCATGGACGCCACATACCGCTTCTATCCCTTGTGCGTTTTTGTTCAGGGGTGTATTAGTTGATTGGTAAATTAGTGTATTAGTCGGTTGGAAAAATAGTGTATTGGTTGATTGGGAAATTAGTGAATTAGTTTGCGCTGTCGCAAGCGTCTCGCTTGTGCCTTTCTTCCTTTCTTTCCTCAAGATCCTGAAAGGATCAAATATTTATAGATCAAAAACAGCTCAGGATTGATATGATCCCATCGGGATCAAATAAGTATTCGCTTCAAATTTTTCTATAAATATACGACCTTTTCAAGGTCGAATACATTCAGGCACTACAACATCTAAAACTACCTAAAGGCAATTTATAATATCAAAAAGGATAGAAAATATATAGCTTCAGCTATATTTTGATATGGTAGCCCACGAATTCTATTCGTGGGCGGAGTGGGACGATTAAAGTTTTAAAATCAATCAATTCTAGCCTCCTAAGTTGGCGTATCCCGATGAGCCTGCAGCTTTAGTATTTCGGTGGTTCTTTGTCTGGTTTTTAGGCAGAGGTCTCTGTTTTCTATGAGGGAGTGGCCGTAGCTTGGGATCATTTTTTGGAGTTTGTCTTGCCAGGTTGGGGAGGCCATTTGGTCTGGGAAGCACTTTTTTAGGACATTTAGCATGATGGAGACGGAGGTGGAGGCTCCAGGGGATGCGCCTAATAAAACGGCCATTGTTTTTTGTTGGTTGCTGACGATTTCGGTGCCGAATTTTAGGACGCCTCCTCCCCTTTTGTTTTTCTTGATGATTTGTACTCGCTGGCCTGCGGTGATAAGCTCCCAATCATCAAATTTGGCTTCGGGATAATATTTTTGAAGAGCAGCGAAGCGTTCTTCTGGTGATTGATAGACTTGCTTGATGAGGTATTTAGTCAAAGCGATATTCTGGATACCAGCAGATAGCATAGGCCAAATATTATGTACCTCTATAGATAGAGGCAAATCGAAATAAGAGCCATTTTTTAGGAACTTGGTAGAGAAGCCTGCATAAGGACCAAATAGCAAGGAACGCTCTCCGTCTAACATACGAGTATCTAAGTGAGGAACGGACATTGGTGGGGAACCTGTTTCGGCTTTTCCATAGACTTTGGCTTCGTGCTGTAATACTACTTCTTGATTAGTACAACGCAAGAATTGGCCGCTTACTGGGAAGCCGCCATAGCCTTTTTCTTCTGGTATATTGGATTTTTCTAAAAGTAATAAGGCACCTCCTCCTGCGCCAACAAAAACAAATTCGCTCTTGGCTGTTTTTTCTTCTCCTGTGTGGAGGTCTTTAACCTCTATTTGCCAATCGCCATTGGGTTCTATTTGTAGGTTTTGTACTTCATGTCCTAGGTGTAAATTGACTCCATCACAGCTTTCTAAGTGCTTGATCATGGCTCTGGTAATGGCTCCGAAATTGACGTCTGTGCCAATCGCCATTCGAGTAGCTGCTACTTTTTGTTTTGGATCACGGCCATTCATCATTAAGGGAATCCACTCTTTTATTTCTTCATTGGATTCGGAATATTTCATGTCTTCAAACATGCCATATTGTACCATAGACTCGTAGCGAGTTCTGAGGAAGTTGATATTTTCTTCTCCCCACAAAAAGCTCATATGATCTATGTCGTTGATAAAGGGGCTTGTAGTGGGCATACATCCTTTTTCTAATAAGTAAGCCCAAAGTTGTTTGGATACTTCAAATTCATGGCTTATTCTTAATGCTTTGGATATATCTACGGTGCCGTCTTCTCTTTCTGGAGTGTAGTTTAATTCGCAGAAGGCGGAGTGGCCTGTGCCCGCATTGTTCCATGCATCTGAACTTTCTGCTCCTACTTTATCTAAACGCTCATAAATATTGATCTCGGCATCTGGTAGAAGTTCTTTAATGAGGACACCTAAGGTGGCACTCATAATTCCAGCACCGATTAGGGTGATGTTTTTTTTATTGGACATAGCTTTATTTCGTAATATTGAAATTTCAAGGGCTAAAGATACAATATTAAACGGTTTAAACTTTGGTATTTTTTTTCAATAATTCTATTTGATAATCTAATAATTCTTTTTTCAATAAAAAATATCCTCGTGACAATAGGTAGGCATAATTATTAAGCGAACTAAACAGGATTTCTAAGTTGCTTTCAAAGTAGGATTCTTTTCCGAAATATTGCCATTTCTTTGATAGATACAATTCAAATCTATCTTTAACTTCCTCGCTCATTTCTTCTTGGAACAGTTCATTGTTTACTAATTCTTTAATTCTTTCCTTTAGCTCAACTTCTAAGCCTTCCACCTTTAATAAATTAGTGTTTACTTCCTCGATAGGAATAGTGTAATGTACAAACTGTAGCGCATTCATTAACTCCAAATAGATGGCATACTTTTCATTAAACTCACCTTCATAGGCAAAGAATTCTTTATACTTTTTTATTAGGCGTTCGTTTGCATCTGATTTTTCAATAGACTTAAAAAATTGAAATATTTCAATATCATTTTGCTTGATTTCTTCATTCGTTTTATTCAAGTTTTGCTCAAGCTTTTGGATGATTTTATTACATTCATTCCTATTGTATTTTATTCCGTCATAATCGAATGTTTTGAGAGGAATACTATTATCGGATACTTGTTTTAAGGTCTGTATATCACTTTCTAAGGCTACAGAAGTGTACACTAAATCCAATTTTTGCTTTGAAAATAAATCTTCAAACGAAATTGCTTCAGCATCTAAATTAATATTACTTGGATCAAAGACAATGGGATTCTTAACATCATAATAGCCATTATAAGGCTTTGCAAAAGAATTTTTTTCAAGCTCTTGTTCGTAATCCTTTTGGAATGCTTCTAAGGATAAATGACTTTGCTCGCCCTTATAAGCAACGCCCTTAAAGAAATGCTCTGTTAGTCTTTTTTGAGTTCGATCAATATCACTAAATATAGCATTGGCTGGCGCATATTCTGTCTCTAATACGGGGACATTCAAGCTCTCTAATCTTTTGATTCTATCCTCTGTACTTGGATGGGATGCCCATTGATCTTTAATGACTAATTTAGATTTATTAAGCTTATTTATTTCTTCGATTGTAACTTGGGGCAAATCATTTTTGATTGCGATTCCATCATCTTGAGCAAAATGATTCATCACAAAAGAATGCTCTTTAAATAAGTTTTCGCTTTTAATATTTTCAGGTATTTTACCTTCATAAAAGGAGATCACAGAATTATATGAAAAACTGGCCAATTCTAATCGTAATAAGGAGTTTTTGAGGGGTTCATATCCTGTTACATTGGCTGCAATTTCATCTGCATGGAATTCCATTTCTCTGGATAAACCCATATAATTTTTATTGATTATGCCATAGACTTTCATTAGAACCCATTGTATCCCTTGAACTATTTTATAAGCAATGGATACGAAAATGGCAAAATAGCCACTTACATTAGCCCAACTAACCACTAATTTATCATAGCCTTCATTATCATAAAGCATATTATAAATTACTTGATTGACATTGTATACGTAGCTACCCACCTTCATGGTTTTTTGCGAAAAATGCCCAAATTCGTGTGCTAAAATGGCTTTAAATTCTGCTTCGGAAACGCTATTGACTAAACCTAATCCAATTTGTAAATTTTTTCTCACAGGAAAAAACATACTCCAAAAACTGGAATCGTAAAAAACAGAAGCATTCACATCAGATGATAAGTATACTTTTTTAGGGAAACTTGTATCTACTTGTTTTACGATACTGTCTATTAGCTTGAAAAGCGCTGGTTCCTCTGTACGTTTAATTTCTAATAAATGGGAACGATCAACTTTGTGCGATTTAAAAATAAACTTGATTAAGAAAAACAAAACCAGAAAGCCTATACTTGCCAATCCGAGTCCAAGAACAATGGTAATAAATGATATTCTATGCGTGACCATCATTATAGCGGCATAGACACACAGAATAGTTAGACCGATAGCCATTAAAAAAAGTAGGAAGTAAATGATAATGAATAAAACAATAGATATAATTGCTTTAGTTGTCTGATTTTTGAATTCTGGCGATAGTTTGATTTCAGATACCATTTTATAATTATTTAGGGTTATAAATGTAAATAGTACTCCTAAAAGACATGTACTGGGTAATACAATTAAGAATTCAAATTCTTTTAAGCGCATATTTCCAAACAAAATATCATTAAAATATTTAAACATCAAATAATTAATCAATATTTTTATTAAAAAACTTACATTACTAAGAATGTTGTGAATGAAGGATCAAAATAAAAAGCAAACTTGTCTAATTACATACTTATTATATTATTTCAATGATCGTTTTATTGATCAAGAATGGCAAGAGTGTCAAATTAGTTGAGCGCTTGAATTAGTGATTATTTAGGATAGAATATAAGTGTACATCTTCCTCAGTATTTCCGTATTTGATAATGCCTTGAGAATTGAAGCCTAACTTTAACAATAGCTTTTGGGAGGCAGTATTATGAAGGCTGGTAAAAGCTAATAGTTTGGGTAAGTTTAATTGAGTGAAGGCATGATACACGATGGCTTTTGATGCCTCATAGGTATATCCTTTTCGGCTATAAGCAGGCAGAATGGCAAAACCGAGATCGAGGTCTTCTAAGAAATCTCGCTTGATTAAACCGCATAATCCTATTGCTTCATTAGTGGATGAATGAGTCATTTTATAAAGTCCAAAGCCATTTTTTTGATAGCTTTGGACTAATCTTGTTTTGATATAATTGATAGCATCTTCATCGGTTTTCACTGTAGAATTGCCTATGAATTCTAACCAGCCAGGTGTGTTTAATAATTCGAGGATGAATGCGCTATCTCTTAGATCTGCTTCTTCTATTATGATTCTTGCGGTCTCAAGTATTTTCATTTTTATTTAGTCCTTTTTGGCGTAAAATTCTTTGATTACTTCCGAATCTGTTTTTAATACTACTTTATCTGCATGAAGTTCGTAGTATCTGTCAGTTTGACAGCCTGCGTATTTGTATTTATTGTCAGCAATTGCTTCTACTTCACGAACAGAACCAGAATTATCTGAGAATACCCATTGAAGATAATTTTTCCCATTCGCCTTTTTCATTAATTTGATGACATCGCCTTTTTTTCTTCTTTCGATATAACGATCATTCAAAAGGGCTGAATCAACGATTTCAGGAGATTCCCATAAAGACATTTCGAGCACTTCCATTTTATTGAATTCATCAATTGCTTCTACTCCATTTCGCCTATTATTTTGATCTGAATGACGAGTTTTAGTCAAATACGCTTGTTTTTTAGAAGTGGTTTTTAGCGCAACTATTTCTGCCTTGATTTCAGCTGTATTAATATCTTGGGCAAAGATTATTAATGAGTAGAAACTCATTAGAACGAATAGTGATAATTTTGTATTCATGGGATGGAATATCAAAGAGTTTGTAATGTAATTTGTACCCCACCTAAACGCATATAAATATTTTTTATTGTATTTTATTTGCCGCAGCAACTTCTTTGTTTTTTTTACGATTCTTCTTTTTTGAATGCTTTACTTTTTGAAAGGATCAATGCAGCAATTCCTGAAATAATCGCTCCCATAGCTCCTAAAGGGCTTAAATTTCCACCTTCATTTGTAAAGTGATTAAATAATATAAACGCTCCTAATGCTAGGCTTAGAAAGGCAATGATTTGTAAAATTCTTGATATTGACATTTTGGATGTTTTATTAGGTTCTAAAGGTTGATCATAAAATTAGTTAATTATTCCCGCTTTTCCCTTATTATAAAAAAACAAATACAATTTAGATGAGAGTATATCTCTGAAAAAAGAATACTTATGGATTAATTGCGGCCCCGATAGAAGTGGTATGTGGCGTCGAGAGGTAGCTTACGGAACTTAGGCAGACGCAGGCTGGCCACGAAGTGGCAGACAAGTATGCCTTAGTGAAGTAGCTGCCGAACAGCCACATAAGAACG
>JAHDDN010000596.1 GCA_020629335.1 Chitinophagales bacterium
TAAAATAGAAAAAGCCGAACCAGTCTTCGAAATGGGAGAAGCACAGATCGTCCCTGCTTTCAAAAAGAAATGGATTAAAGAAGAATGCTGGGTAGAAACCACTTTTGATTCTGATGAAGATGGTAAGTTAGACAGAATGCATGTTTATATCGTCAGACCACCTCAAACAGAAGTGTACGATTTGAAATTGCCCGCAATTTATGTTAGTAGTCCTTACTTTGGCGGAAATGGAGGTAATAAGAAATCATTTTTTTGGGATGTCAAACACGAAATAGGAGCAATACCACCATCACACGATCATCCTAATGTAAAACAAAAATCCAAAATGCCTTGGCACTTATTTTTATTCAATCATACTTGGATTAAAAGAGGCTATGTGATGGTTTATTCGTCCTCTCCAGGAACAGGCTTATCAGATGGCGTTCCGACTATTGGCGGAGAAAATGAGTCCTTAGCCCCGAAGGCGGTCATTGAATGGTTAGGAGGCCGTGCAGAAGCTTATACCACTCGTACAGGGAATGAAAAAGTAAAGGCTGATTGGTGTACAGGAAAAGTAGGAATGACAGGTACTTCATACAATGGGAGTCTTTGTTTAGCTGCCGCTACTACAGGAGTGGAGGGTTTGGAAGTCATTATTCCAGTCGCTCCAGTGGCCTCCTTTTATCAATACTATAGATCGAATGGTTTGGTCAGATCTCCTGGAGGCTATGTAGGAGAAGATGCAGATGTTTTGTATGATTTTGTGAATAGTGGTGATCCTTCCAAACGAGCTTCAAATGATCAAAAGGTCAGAGATGAAATACTGGTTCCTGGTCAAGATAGAATTACTGGAGATTATAATGAATTTTGGGCTGCTCGAAATTATATCACTCAAATAGATAAAATGAAAGCTGCTATGTTGATGGCTCATGGATTCAATGATTGGAATGTGATGCCCGAACACAGCTATCAATTTTATAAAGCAGCGCAAGCAAAAGGTTTACCCACCCAAATATACTATACGCAAGGTGGTCACGGAGATGCTCCACCTACCAATATGATGAATAGATGGTTTACAAAATACTTGCATGGCATTGATAATGATGCAGACAAGGGGGCCAAAGCTTGGATCGTTCGAGAGTTTGCAAACTTCGCTAAGCCCTATGAAGATTTTCCCGATCCAAGAGTATCTCCTGTCAAACTATATTTGAATGCAGGCAACCCGACCAATGGCCAATTAAGTACTACTAAAACTGAAAATCAAAAAACAGAAAGCTGGATAGATAATGCTAAATATAAAGCAAAAAAATTAGCCAAAGACGATGATTCAAAGCATCGTCTGCTTTATGTTACTCCCGAATTACAAAAGAATATTCGTCTGTCAGGCGTCCCTAAAGTGAACATCAAATTGGCCTGCAATAAAGCAGCCGCGAATCTTTCTGTTTACTTAGTATCGTTACCTTGGACAAGTGGGAAAATCTACGAAAATATTATTACACGGGGCTGGGCCGATCCACAAAATCATTCTTCCATAGAAAATGGTACCCCATTAGCAAGCGATCAATTCTATGATGTTAAATTCGATTTGATGCCAGATGATCAGGTCATTTTCCAAGGCCAAAAAATTGGATTGATGATCTTTTCAAGTGATCCAGAATTTACCCTTCAGCCCAAAGCAGGTACTGAATTGACCATTGATTTAGAGGAGACTTATATCGAATTACCTATCTTGGGAGGTATAAAGGAATTCAATAAAGCCATTCAGAAATAAATCCCTTTGAATATTCCTATAAAGTAGTTTTCTTTGGTCATAGATTAATCGAAGAAGTTTTTAATCCTACTATCAATGACCTCAATCAAACATAAATATCTGAAAGTACTGAATGGAAGAATGACAGCTTCCATCATTGAATTAGAAGTTATTCCAAATGAGCTTGAAAAACATCAAGTATTAATTGATGCTGAAAAAATACCTTTTCGATCTCAGGGGCAGATTGAAGGAGGACATGATAATTGGAATTTATCAGCAGAGAAAGCGATCATTACAGCACTTAACAATATAGATTGCCCTCCATACTATGAAATAGTAGTGAAAAAAATTGAAGGACGCTTATTTCTTGATACCAATAATGCATCAGTAGGGATTGCCTGTATATTAGCTTTATGGGAGTATTGGGGAATTAACTTTAGTGATTCAATGTTGAATAAAATGCATCAGTTTGTTAGTGATAACTGGAAGCAAGAAATTGATGTAATTCCCAACTTTAATAAGTTGTTTGAATAATTGATTAAAATGAATATATGGACGAAAAGTTGTTGAGATTATTATGATGAGCATTTAGAAATTAGATATGTTGCCTATAACTTCTTGAAAAAAATAGATCGAGTTCCTAGTTATTTCAGCTTTTCGTTGATGGACAGACTGAAACATACTTTTGGATTTAATAATAAATTTTAGCTATTAGAAAATCACTGGAATACAAAAGTAGAAAGATTTTTGTTTGGGCGGCAATCTCCCGCTATCCACTCTTATGTGGCTATGCGTAGTCTGTTCAGCATAGTCGGTACTTGTCTTCCACTGCGTGGCAAGCCTGCGTCCCT
>JAHDDN010000597.1 GCA_020629335.1 Chitinophagales bacterium
GCAAAACAAAGCCTTTTATAGTTATATTGCAATATGGGATTCAGTGGGTGCTTACCAAGCAACGATTGCCTTTATGTCTATGGAAAGAGCAAGTGAACCCTTCCAATTACGAGATGCTACTGTTTTGACCTTTATTTACTCGGCTACTTCAATGACATTCAAAATTGATTATTTTGAAGGCTTTGAATCTAAACGGGCACACATTGAGTCGGATGGAGAAATTTATATGACAGAAGGTAAATTGCCTGAAGATGAAGAAGCAGAAGATACTTCCGATTTAGTGTTTCAATTAATGAATAAGGTATTAGGGAAGAATTGGCACAGTATTGAGCTAGATGAAATGTCAGCTCACTGTACTTTTCAATAAAATAACAACACTCATTTAATCAGTTCAAAAATTAACCCACCTAATTTCTCCCACGACTAAAAGTCGAGGGCAAAAATATTTTTCATGTCTACGACATGATTATATTACTCCTGGAATCTAAGGGTAGAGTGTTTCAAATATCATTATAGAGTTGCGTCAGTTTTTAGCTATAAAAATGTGCTGAAAGCACAACAGTTTGTATAGCCACACATTTCAATGTGTGGTGTATGGCAACGATCTATAAGAGTGCCGAAGGTACTTTATGATAAGTACCTTCGGCACTTATAAAAATATTGCTTCCTTAACCCCAGATTAAAATCTGGGGCTATATGCTTTTATGTGCCTTCGGCACAATTTTAATCATTAAAACAGATGCAATACATTCTTGCCATTTGAAACATCCTACGCTATAAGAGAGTTATCTATATTTAATCTACTACCTTTTTTACTTTCTCAAAGAGATTTTTCATGAAGGCATTGGTTAGGTTTTCTATTTCTTCATCTGTCAAGTGATCAGAATAGCTTTTTTTGATGCCTTGGTCTTGGTTGTCAATGGAAACAGTGTAATCAAAGGTATTTAAATTTACAATTATTTTAGCATCTATTTTCAAGGTTTCTGATTCTGCTTGATTTAATGGATTGGAAAATTTCATACTTAGTCTATAAGCATTAAATTCATCAGAAAATTTATTTTTACTATTATATCTTATAACATCAATTTTAGCAGAAGACGTTGCCATATTTTGACCATTCTGAAATGACATAAATGATCTAGTAGGTTTATAATTTAAAAATAAATTTTTAAATGTTGCTGATTTTGATTCTATCTCTTTAAATAGCTTAGAGATTGATTGGTCGTATAAATCCAGTGATAATTTATCATCTCTTCTTGGATTTGTAGGAATATCACTTTTCAATTGTTTTTTCCAAACTTCTATTTCTTTGTAAATATCTGTTTGTTCAGAAACGGACTTTCCTTTACCAGCCTTTATAGCCAACTCTAATGACCAGATTAATTGATTCCCTAAATACTCAATAAATGCAGCGGTATTTCCAGCATCTGCTTCGCTTAAAGCATATAAATAGTTTTCTTTATCTTCACTTTTAATAATCAGAGGCGGATAGCCATTTTTCATTAAGTGGTAATTCATCAATAGTCTACTTACTCGACCATTCCCATCATCAAATGGGTGAATGATGACAAATTTATAATGTAGAAATGCAGCAGTAATAAGCGGATGTTCATCTTTTTCTGCATTATACCACTCTAGTAATTCTTGCATTTTTGCTGGAACTTCATGTGGCTCTGCATATCGAAATATTTCTCCACTCTTTAATCTTACATGATTAGGATGTTCTTTATACTCTCCTACTTTGATTTGCTTTCTGGTAGGTTGTCCATCTTGGGTTTGAGCATTAGCATAATAGTCTTTGACTAAAATTGTTTGATTGAGTTCTCTTATATCTTTTTGAATTAATGCTCTACCTTCTTTAGCCATATCTCGTATGACAAATATGGCAGTATCATGCGCACGCATTTCGTTCACATCTTTTAAGGAGTTATTTTGAGCCTTAAACTCATCCCCTAATCTTAACAGTAATTGTGTTTCACCATAGGTCATGGTATTACCTTCTATATGGTTTGAATTATAATTCCATTCTAACCTAAACTTCTCCCATAAAATACTTGCTTCTTTTTCTCCTAAGGGCTTTAAAGAATCGTATTCGACTTTTAGATTATTAATATTCTTTAGTAATTCTTCCATATTAAAAATAAGTAAGTTTGATCAAGTTCGTATTGAATGTATATGAATTTTACACTAAGGTATCAAATTTAATAAAAATAATTATTTGCAATAGCATTTTGCGGCTTTTAAGGTTAAATATTTAGCTTTTTACAACATATTTTAAGATATGTGTTTTCTCTTATTAACGAACTAACACCAAGGTCTTATTGATTTTTGTGTTATCATCTGATAGTTCCAGATAATAAGTACCATCTGATAAGCCTTCTAAATTTACATTTATTTGATAGACTCCTAAATCTATTTTTTGGAAGTGTACTAATTGGCCGTTGGAATTAAAAACCTCCAATAGGCCATAGAGTATATCTTCATTTTCTAATTCGATTGTAACTTGCCCTGTGCTTGGATTTGGATATAAATATATATCTGGCATAGAGT
>JAHDDN010000598.1 GCA_020629335.1 Chitinophagales bacterium
CTGGAGGAGTTATTAGAGTGGTTAGTAACACCGTTTTTAAAAATTGTTTTCAAGGCATTAATTTGAGCTGGTATGATAATAAGAATGAAGATTCTCCAGATTGGATTAGTGAGATAGATGCTTGTGAGTTTTTTACTAATGAGTTAGCATTTCCTTTTACAGAATTAGGTGCTAATACGCTCAAGAGTGAAGTAGGGATTATGCTTAAACAATATGATAATTTAAAGATTGGTCATGGAAATGATGGTAGTAATACATTTATTAACCATAAATACGGTATTCGAGCAGTAGAAACAACTAACATAAGAGTTTATAAAAATGTTTTTGATGTTTGTGAAACAGGGATGTCATTTTTTAATGGTATAGGCAATCCTTTAGATGATAGAATTCTGATTTTAGAAAATATCATAGAAGATAGTGAAATAGGGATTCAATCCTGTGGAGTAGGTGGCTTGATGATAGAAGATAATAGGATTACTAGTACGAATTTGAATAGTTTTAAAACGATTGGCCTATTTTTAAGAGGAAGTGCTTTTGAGGTGCAATATAATAAAATAGATCATGTAGCCTTTGGAACGATATTATTAAATAATACGAGTCCAGTGAGTTATTTGAGTTTGAATGAATTTAGTAATGCAAAAATAGGAGTATGGTCTTTGGGTTTGAATGTTCCTGACATTCAAATATCCTGTAATGATTTTAGTGATTATTTAGCAGCGATTTTAGTGCAGGATGATACACAACCATCACCTATTCAAGAAGGGATATTATCGGATCAGGGTAGTTGTGGGTCTTTAGATACTAAAGTAGCCGATAATACTTTTGATTTCTCTAGTAGTTTTGGGGAAATATTATCTTTTGTTGATACGCCATTTACCTATTTTACCAGAGATGAACTGGGGTTTGTGCCAACGGTTAATGATCCAGACTTGGTTGTTGTTGAGGTTTGTTCATCACCTTTATATTATGACTTGAATTGTAGTGATTATGGCGGTATTATGGATGATGGGGATATAGAAGATTTAGATGATCATGATGAAATCATAGCAGAGACGATCAAAAAGACTCGCCATTATGTGAGAAATGATAATGAATCGGCCGCCATCTCTTTATTAGAAAATATTGATCATGAGGGAGTGAATAGAATGTTGATTCCTTATTATATTGAGCAAGGACAATATGCAGAAGCTCAATCATTACTCGATGCAATAGATCAATCATCAGAGGAAGAAATGACTTATCATAGTATTTTCTCTCTTTATAAAAATATTTATGAAGATGGTCGGGCGCTTTGGGAAATGAATACAGCAGAAGAAATGAGTATACGTGAAATAGCTAATAGTAATAAGGCCATTAAGTATGATGCTCAAACAATTTTATATTTGGCTTATGGAGAAGAATTTCCTATAGAATTACCTCTCTTACCAGACTTCTTAAATGATGCAATGAGTGAACAATTAAATGTTATCTTTAAGGCAGAAGAAGATAAGAATAGTAGACTTACGCAAGTTTATCCGAATCCAGCCAAAGATCAATTTTATGTAGATGTTGATTTGAAAACTAATGTGACTGGTGGGATTTTTTTATATGATTTACATGGTCAATTGGTTTATAGTCAAATGATTGAAGCAAGTGGAAAACAAAATTTATCAGTATCAAATTTGGCTCCTGGAATTTATTATTATCATTTTGATTTAGGGGGAGGCAGCCTTGAAAAAGGGAAGCTTATCATTACTCAATAATAATTGGAAAAATACTTAGGAATGAAAAAAATAACTTTAATAATACTAGTACTTATTGTTTTCAATAGTATGGCTTTTGGTCAAGAAAAGTACTTTGAAAAGACTTATACCTTTAATGCTGCTAATAATAATGGAGCGAATATACTGCTTAATGAAGATAATACTTTTAAAGTGGTGTGTGGAACGATCTATGGAAATGATAATGTGTGGCATACTCAAGTATGTAATATAGATTTAGAAGGTAATGTTACTGAATTGAGAGACTATAAATATGAAGATAATAGTGGATTAAGTATTGATCTACGTACTTTTGAAGCTTGTAAGGGAAATGATAATAATTATGCAGTAGTTGGTCGATTAGAAACCACTCCTCTACAAGAAGAATATTATGTTAATGCCAGTCTATTAATAGTAGACGAAGAATGTGATAGTATAGCATTTCATACTTTAACAATAGATGAACATTTTAGTGATGCTTGGAGCGTAGCTCCAACAGACGATAATGGATTTATTATTGGGGGGTTAGTTCAGGTAAATGATGAAAGATATCCATATGCGGTTCGTCTTGACGAAGATGGAAATAAGTTATTTGAAACTTCTTATCCTCAGTATAATGTGGCCTTAAATCAAATAACGGCTTTATCTCCAACTTCAGATGGTAATTTTATTTTGGCTATATGGATTAATTATAGTCCTACTTTAATTGGAGAGGCAGATGTTGTATTAATGAAAATAGATGGAGAAGATGGTAGTGTCATTAGTGAAGATATAATTGATTATGGCGAAAATGATACTCCTTATA
>JAHDDN010000084.1 GCA_020629335.1 Chitinophagales bacterium
GATATACTATTAAGAGTCCAAGAGGAGGAAAATTCCATAAAAAAACATAAAAAAAGCCCCTACTTTTTTCAAAGTAGAGGCCGTGTCTTTATAAGAACTGAATTCTCAGCTATTATTTATTCTTATTTCACAACTACTTTCTTAGTAATTGTACCTTTCTCCGTCAAAATTTCAACCATATACATACCAGTTGATTCATTTGATAAATCAAACACTACGCTTGATTCAGAGATAGTAGATTGAACTAACTCACCTAAGATATTGTAAACAGAGATTGTTGCGTTTACAGACTCAGTCATTGTGATGTTTAATAAACCATTAGTTGGGTTAGGATAAACATCAAAAGTGTTAGTCAATGTTTCGATATCAACACCAGCACAAACATAAACTTCGATGTCTTCACTGATAGCGTTACCACTTGCATCTTCTACTGTTACTGTAATTTCATAAGGAGAATTACCAAACTCATTTGTATCAAAATCATTACCAGAAATTTCAATATCGGCACCTAAGTCGCCATCTACAGCATCTTCAGCACTAACGATTTCATTATCTAATAAGAAATTAATATCTAAATCTTCTTCACAAATAGAGAAGTCAGATAAAGCGGTTAAATCTGGCGCTTCGTTATCTACTACAGTTACAACGATAGTAACGGTAGTTGTATTACCAGCACCATCAGAAACAGTATAAGTAATTTCTTGCTCTCCTAATTGGCTAGCATCAATTTCACCATCGACTTCTACTAATGCACTAATGTCTCCATCAACATTATCAATAGCAGTAATTTCTGGATCTTCCCAGTTGTCTCCATCGTCGTTTAAAGATGTTTCCCACTCTATTTCGTAAGTACAATCTGGATCTTCACACTCAAAATCATAATCATCGCCTTCTAATTCCATTACTGCTGATTCCCCATCAGAAACGAATACAATTTCTACCTCTTGAGTATAAGTCTCAGAACCATCATTATTTTCGATAGTGATAGTTGCCGTATAAGTTGCATCAGCATTATCGTATTGGTTTTGAACTTCAATTTCTCCGTCTACTATATCAGAAGCCGAAGACATAGCCATTTGGCCATCTCCGAAGTCCCAAGTGATAGCACATACATTTCCTTCCTCTATATCTTTAAGAGTGAAGGTAGCTAATGTACCCGTTAATTCGTAAGGATCTAAAGAAGCTGAAGGTAAGATTGGAGAATATACACCAGTACCCATAGGCTCTTCAGAGAATCCATCAGCACTAAAGCTTGCTTCATCATTATAGGCATAATAAGTTGGACTTAATACGTCTGCTGCATCAAATACATAAGTGAAAATAGCTGCATAACCGTCGTCAGTTTCTTTCGCAATTTTAGAAACGTGAGGGAAGTAATAGCTTTGCTCATCTAATACATTTGTAGCAGTATAAGCACCACTTTCTACATCATAAGCCTTAGAATGTAAGTGACGATCAGGAGTTGCTTGTTCGCCATCTGTCCATACGAACATGATTTTTGAACCATCTTCAGACTTAGCTAATTGAGGTGATGATTGGTGGTTGATGGTGGTTGTACCAGAACCAGGAATTGGATCATCAACATTAATTTCGCTTAAAGTATCAATTTCAGAGAATCTCCACTCTTCGCCATCAAGGTGCATGTGAATTAACTCATATGGTTGCCAATCTGGGAAATAGAACTGAGGACCACTTGTACTTGGAGGCCCCATTGGTAATAAGAAGTGAGGATTACCCGCATTATCTACAGCAACCGCATTTTCAAATACGATATTTAAAGTAGGTAAAATAGCTAATGATGGGTCTTCATCAATTAGCATTTCAAGTTCAGCGATATAATCACCAACTGGACCATCAATATTTCTCATATCAACAGTGATAGGACCTTCCCATGTTTCCCCTGCATCTTCTGTTTTGTATAACATAGGACCAGCATTGTATGGACCACAGTCAGAGTATTTGTTGGCACCACAAAGAATCCAACCATACTGACCAGTAGGGTCAAAATCAATATTAACAGCAGAGATATTACCCAACTGAGAGTTACCTGAATCAAAAACTACTTCAAGATCTTCAGCCACACCTGGCTCTAAGTAAGTTTCTGTCCAGTCTACATCATTGGTGTCATCATTCCATATTCCTTTTAAAACGATAATATTTCTGTTAGTAGTAGGAGAATCTGTTCCGTCTGAGTTCTCATCAGAGTTTACGACAGCCCAGAATACACCTGGCTCACCTTTTACTAAACCGCCAGCGATACCTACACCGCCATTTTCAGAATAAACTGGTAATAAGTGCTCCGTGAAAGAGTCTTCATCACCATTGATATTAGCTACGCCGACTACGATACCATCCCAGATGATGACGTTTGTACCAGAGCCTCCATTGTGAGTGGCTCCCATGTAAACTAAATAAGTCTCCCCATTTTCAGCAGTATGTATAGCTGCTTGAGGGTATCTTGCCTGTGCTTGCTGTCCTGATGGAGAAGCCCCTGGAGTAGGTGCTAAAGGGCCTAAATTGACATCCCAAGTTTCACCACCGTCTGTAGATACATCAAAACGATATTGAGAAGTTGATCCTCCAAAATCACCAGGCGCATTACGGTGGATATTCACCATCGTATTAGTGGCTGGATCATAAGCGAATGGGTTAGAACCATTATCTATAGAAGAGAAAGAATTACCAGCATAACCCAGCTCGATGTCGACAGACGAACTCGGTGGGCTAGAGGTATTATTAGATATGCTATAGCTAGGCTCTGTATCCGTATTTGTTTGGATATATGATTGCTGCAATGAACTACTTTGAGCGTTAGCTCCGAAAGCGAACATTGTCAACAAAGCTACAAGTAAAGTTGATCTCATAGGTAAATGTTTAATTTTTAAAATTTTATAAAATGTAAAAATATCAATATTTTGTTTTGTTGTGGGGAAATATTTAGGGTAAGATAGAAGAGCAAATTCTACTAATTGTAATTGAGTGTTTCCTTATATTAAGTAGTGGTTATCAACAAAAATAATTAATTCTGTTTGAAACCTTGTAAATATTGCGTGAAAATATGCGATATAATTCGATTTAGTGGTTCAATTTATTAGTTTCTGACAGTTAAGTTGTAGTATTTTTGCGATTATACAAGGCATTTTTGAGGCACATAGCAGGGCTACGGAACGAAAAAATAACGAAGTAGAATCGTAAAAAAACAAAATTTGGGCTGTCAAGGACTAATAAATTGAGCCATTAGCAAGTAAATAGTAGATATATAACGTATTTATTGGTTAAGTGGTTGCTAGAAAAGAGGATTAGATTATCGTCATATTGACGACTAAAATGAGTAAATCTGCTTGATTGGCTTAGGGATGGAAGTGGTATGTGGCGGTCATACTGCGACTTAGGTAGCTTAGGTACGCGCAGGCTCCAATAAGAGACAAGCGAACCTTAGCGAACTTGGAGCAGTATAGCCACATAAGAACGGACAGCCCGACCCTTCCTTATTTTTCATCGGAGGGCGCACACATAGGAACGCCCTTACAGTCCGATGAAAAATAAGGAAGGGGAAGCCCCAAATTAAAGATAAAGAATGGATATGTAGGGGCCGACCAATGTCTCGGCCCTTTTTGAGGATGAAAAATTAGAAAAAGGCTTATTTATTTCCCTTTATTTTTTTGCTGTGCTTGTTGCGCTTGCATTTCTTCTTGTAATCTTTGGATTTCTTCTAACTTGGCTGCGAATTTAGATTTTTTTCTAGGTTTTGCTTTATTGCTAAGAATGTCTTGGCGAATTTTGTCTTCATCAATGAAGAATTTCTTAATCGACCATTGTTGGAAGAAGGTGATGATATTTGATAAGAAGTAGTAGTAAGTTAAGGCACAAGCGTAACTATTGAAGATAAACATCAGTGAAATAGGCATGAAATATTGGAACATTTTCATTTGTGCTGCTCCTGGGCTATCATTGCCCATCGTATTCATTTGGCTATTCATTTTGAATAATAGAATACTGGAAGTACCCGCTAAAAGGGTAAATAAACTGATGTGTGCACCATATACTGGTATGTCAAATGGCAGACTCAAGATAGAGTCAAAGGAAGAAAGATCGGGTGCCCAAAGGAAAGCTTTCTGACGTAGCTCCATCGCTGAAGGGAAGAAATAGAACATCGAAATCAGGAATGGGAATTGGATTAATTGTGGCAAACAACCGCCCAATGGATTGACACCTGCTTTACTAAAGAGCTGCATTTGCTCCGTTTGTTGCATTTTGGGATCGTCCTTATATTTCTCCTTGATAGCGTTCATCTCTGGCTTGATGGCGTTCATACGAGCCATTGACTGGTAAGATTTGAAGGTCAGTGGCATCAAGGCGAACTTGATCAATAGCGTTAAGAGTAGAATGATAATCCCGTAATTACTCGTAAATTTCTCAAAGAATTGGAATAATGGGATAATGATATATCGACTGATTGGAGCAAATAGCGACCAACCAAAGTAAATTTGTTCTTCTAGTTCTAAATTGTAAGTTTTAAGATCGGTATATTGAGTAGGCCCTAAGTACATTTGCATAGGGAATTTGAAATTCGCTTGTGAATTGTGCTCAATACCTAACTTAGCTTTACTGCTTCTTAAGATAGGAGATTCTGAATCTTCAGGTGTACTTACAGCTAATTCAGCCTTGTCAAAGGTATCATCAGCAATGAGGGTATTAGAGAAAAACTGTTGTTTATTACCTACCCATTTAATTTTGCCAAATTCTTCCTCATCTTCACCTGTATAGCTCAAGTAAGACACATCATCATCATTAGGCTTATAGTAGACTGTGGTATAGCTACGCTCATAAGTTGTTTTACGCTCTTGAGGCAGCATTTCTGTTTCCCATATAAGATTGATGTCCTTATCGCCGCTTAAGATTTTATCAAAACCGACCATATTCAGATCATAATCCAGCATATAGTCGCCATCTTTAAGTGTATATACTTGCTCTAAATAGCTACCATTTCCAGCATCTAATTTAAAAGCTACTGCATTAGCTCCTTTACGTTCCACTTTGAAAGGAGCTCTTTGAGTAGAAATACTTCCTTGGAAGGTAGAAAATTGATAATCTAAGCTATTATTAGGGCCATCAAACAATATCAAAGGCTCGCCAGCAGAAGTTTTATGCTCTTTTAGCTCAGCACTTTTGATTTGCCCGCCGATATTAGAAAGGGTCAATTTCAACTTATCATTTTCAAGAATGACTTCCTGTGCAGGTGTATCAGCTGCTTGATTAGTGTTGAAATTAGGAGTCTCAGCAGTATTATCGGCAGTGTTATTATCCGTATTTTGCTGATTATTATTACCGAAAGGATTAGTCGCAGGGGCGCTTCGACTTTCAGATTTATTTTGCTCAACCACCTCAGTTTCAGCTATTTTAGCTTCCTCTGGTGGAGGTAAAGTGGTACTGACGTAAAATTGATACGCCATCAGGACTAAACCAATTAGTAATAGTCCGAGTAGTGAGTTCCGATCCATTAGATATTTACTTCATGAAAAGCATAGTGGTTGAGTTTATAAGTTTCTGATAGTTAAGTTGCAGGATTTTTGCGATTATACAAGGCATTTTTGAGGCACATAGCAGCGCTACGGAACGAAAAAATAACGAAGTAGAATCGTAAAAAGACAAAACTTGGACTGTCAAGGACTTATAAATTTAACCAATAGGCAGCTTATTCTTGCTGTTTATATTACCTATATTCGATAGTGTCAACAAGCATACAGCCCAAAAAGGTTCGCAAAGTTACTAAAAGAAGCCCTGATTTAGGACATAGAAGCGTTTAATTTTTTAAAAATGGGGAGCTATTTAGAAATAATATGTAGTTCTGGTTCATCTATTTGAGGCTGTTCAACCATTTCAACAATAAAAAAGCCATCTTCCCCTTGTTTTTGATAAAGTGGCATTAATATTAATCCATCCGCAGGACACAAAATAGCGCCATTTTTATCCTGTGCCAATACTTCGCCCTTTTTAACAGGCTGAAAATTTTGATAACCCAAGTTCATTTCAAATTCATCATCCTCATTGACATGATGACGATATACAAAATCTACCACTAAAGGCGCGTCACCACGCAATTTATTTAACTGAGCCTTATATTGCTTTAAATTAGGAATGTCTAGCGCATCAATACAACCAATCTTATTCAATAATACCCAAATAGCCGCCACTACATTATCAGCCGATTCAGGATCGTCATGTTGTCCAGCTTCTAAACCAATGCCCACAGACTTTAACTCTCTAAAATAATCCAAAGTTGTTCCGACAATCACTTTTTCCAAACCAGTAATCACAGATACACCCAATGCCTTTGCAACATCCACACTTTCAGGTCGATCATTGGTGAGTACAAATACGCCTCCCTTAGCAGAAGTCGTGTGCAGATCCAGCGTGTACAATTTACGCCCCTGTATCCTTTCCTTAAATCGCACTTCAAAAAGCTTCAACAAATCATACTGCTGTTTTGCTTCCTCCGTCTTCAGTTCATGCCGTTTGCCCTCTCGAATTTCGACTATATTCTCCTGCTTAAATAAGCGATTCAAATCCGTATCAATAAAGCGTTTTTTCAGCCTAATCGCCTCCATATTACCTTTGACCCCAATAAAAGTCCCATTCATAGCAGGCCTCACTCGGTTTAAGTATTCAAAGATTCGCTCCAAGCCAATAATACCCGCATGTTCATTTCCATGAATTCCCGCCGTACATATAAATACTGGTCCATCCGTCTGACCCTCATATAATCCAATAATTCGTCTATTCTTTCCAACTGTCATAATCAAAATTCTATTGCTGTTTTGTTTTGGGGCTTCCCCATTTATAAATTTTCATCGGCCCGTAGGGGCGCTACCTATGTGTGCGCCCTCCGATGAAAATTTATAAATGGGTCGGGCTGTCCGCTCTTATGTGGCTATGCCCTTCCTACTTCGCTAAGCTGCACTTGTCTGCCTTTCAGGCCAGCCTACGTCCAGCTAAGCTACGATAAGTCAGTGCATGGCCGCCACATACCGCTCCCATCCCTAAGCCGTTTTTTAAAGTTGGAACGTTTAAACTTTAAAACATTCTAACGTTAAAGAAGATTTTCATTAGGTGAGAGGCATCAAAAATACGTAAAATAATTTGGTGTGATAAATGTTTACGATTTATTTTTTGACCATAAATTTCTTCATAAGTCTCCGACTTATCTTTAAAAAATCTTGTTCAACAATAATGCCAATCAATTTTTGATTCTTTACAACAGGCAAACAACCAATCTCATTTTCGGTCATGAGGTCCATTGCAGTAGCAATAGTTTCATCAGGTGAGATAGTAATTGGGTCTTTAATCATGATGTCCTCAATTGGGACTGCTTTTTTACTAGCTTTGAGATCATTTTTGTAATAATGTCTTAATAATGTACGAGAGGTAATCAAGCCTACCAAATTACCTTCATCATCTTCCACAGGTACATAGCGCAATTTTCCCGAGTCCATAATCATGGCTACGAGCTCCAAAATATCGTCATAATGCACTGTAAATAAATCAGTGGTCATAAACTCTTCTACGATTAGAGAGGCCAATTCCCAACTGCCCAATTCCCCAAGTGTTGCCAATTCCCATTTAGCTACAGGAATCTCCTGCCTTTGATTCTTAACAGTACAAGCAACGATAGAAGCGATGGCTGTTTCTCTGGTATTGCTTTTGGTGAGTTTAGAGTAAGATTTGAGCGCCCATCGAGAACCCGTTTGGGCTGTATCAACTCGTTGATTCAAGACATCCATATAGCGTTTGATATCTTTAGGAGCGATTTTGGCTTTTTTGAGTCCATCTTTAGCGATAGGGATTAATTCTTTTTGTAGAAGGTCAGCAGCCGTCATACGTTTGCCTTTCATCCAAGTAAATTTATTGTCGAGTCCCATTCTACAAGCCGCAATAAAGTTAGATTTTGCATCTTCAAATTCCATTGTTTTAGTAACATCAGGATAAACATCCTCCATTCCATTTAATAAGCCTAACCAAAGCGCCGCATTAGCCATTTCGTCAATTACCGTAGGCCCAGCAGGCAAAACTCTATTCTCGATACGAAGGTGAGCAATTTTACCATCCTGACCATAACAAGGACGATTCCAGCGATAGACAGTTGAGTTGTGCATCAAAAGGGCGTGAAGATGAGGAACTTTACCGCTTTCTAAGACTTTGAGTGCGTCCTCTGTTTGGTTGGTACTAAGCAGTACTCTAAATCTAAGTATGTCTTCTTTGTAAATTTCTAATATACTCTTCTTAACCCAATCATGCCCAAACATGACTCTTGGGCTTCGATTTCTCAAATGATCGCCTGTACTTCGAGTATCTACTGATTGCTGGAATAAAGCGATTCGAGTTTCATGCCATAATCTTTTTCCAAATAGAATTGGCGAGTTCGTTGCCACGGCCAAAGCAGGGCCAGCAATAGCCTGCGCAATATTGTATTTACTCGTAAAATCGTCAGGTCTTACTTGTAAATGTACTTGGAAACCAGTATTAGCCGCTTCCAACATAGGAGAGTCATGGCTCATGATGAGTTCGTCTATACCTCTGATTTTAAGTTCTAAATTAGAGCCACCTTTCATTTTAATGACCGCATCTAATAAAGCTTTATAACGCTCAAAAGGCGTCCTGTTTTGTTGGGTAAGATCAAACTTACGTATGCTTGGGAGAATACCTGTTAATATAATGTCCGCATCGAAGCCCTTAGCTACCTTTCTTACTTCATCAAGATGCTTGATAATAGACTTTTCCATTTCACTCAAACACTTGCCTGTAAACTCAAGTGGTTCTAAATTTACCTCCATATTGAAGCGAGCTAACTCAGTAGTGAAGTGCTTGGGGTCCAATTTTTCAAGTACTTTCATATTGATTGTAGCAGGCTTATAGTGAGAATCAATCAAATTGAGTTCTTGCTCTGCGCCAATACGAATAATATCAGTTTCAAAAACCTCATCAAATAGCATTTTTTCCAATGCGTGAGTGTCTCTTAATAAGTGCTTAATGAAGCTTTGGAGTTCATTTCTTGTTTTTGGTACACTAACAGAAGAATTATTTCCCATAATGTTATTGTTTTTTAGAATTTATTGTTTTAGCATTCCCTACAAAATTTAGCAACTAAAGCTAATTAAAAAGCAGGGGAATTCTAAATAAAATTAGGGCTAAGTATCTTCTATATGACTAAACTATCTGAAAAGTAGGTTGTAATTATTGAGGTAAGGAAAAAATATTTTAAAAGACTGCGACTTTAAAAGCAGTTTTTACGTCACAATAATTATATAGTAATAAATTGAAAGGATTCGTACTCATAATTTTATTAGGCACCATTGCTTTGTGGCATGTGGTATTAAAATGGTTTTGGGACCGTCTTTCAGTTGAAAGTAAGCAGCAATTAAGATGGTTTGTAAGGCTCTTTAACTGGTTTTTTATCATAATGGTCTCTATTTTATTAGGATCTATTTTGATACAGATTGTTGGAAGCACAAATGAATGGATAAATTACTTAATAAGCTTAGGCGTATTTATGCTAATGTTAATACTAAATCGTACTAAAAGTGGTTTTTTAGGCGATGTATCCGATTTTTTTGCAGACGAAACACAAAATAAGTAGGTGAAAGTAATTATTTCGGTATTATTGGTGAGCTTATTTTTAGCTTAGACAAGGCGCTTTTCGCCAGTAATAGCAGGGCTATTCCTAAGAAAAGCAACGCAGTATAAGCTAAAAAGAGGCCATCAGAATGGCCGAAATAATTAATATTACCTACTTAAATGAGGTTGGGCGTTAAAAAATTGTTTAATTTTGTGCTGTACTTTAGATATTATAGAAACAACAAAACAAATATAACCTTAAGCCATCAGGCTTGTAATCTAAAATTTTTCTATGAGACAAATTGGAATTAGAAATACTCAAGCAGACCTTTCGACGCTGGGCATTACAGAAGGAACTGCATTTTGGAATTTGAGTCCGGCAGAGTTAGTAGAAAAAACACTTTTATTAGGTCAAGGTACTCTATCAGAACATGGTGCCTTAGCTGTGGATACTGGTAAGTTTACAGGGCGATCTCCTAAGGATCGCTTTATTGTTAAGGATGCGATTACTTCAGATACAGTAGATTGGGGAGATATTAATATCCCTTTTGATGCTGCTAAATTTGATGCATTGTATAATAAGGTTGTCAATTACTTAAATGGTAAAGACCTTTATATCAGAGATGCTTATGCATGTGCTGATGCAGATAATAGATTAAATGTAAGAGTAGTAACTGAATATCCGTGGCAAAGTCTATTTGCTTATAATATGTTCTTACGACCTTCAGAAGAGGAGTTAGCATCTGCTTCTCCAGAATGGACAGTATTAGCAGCTCCAGGCTTAATGGCAGATCCAACGACAGATGGAACTCGTCAAGAAAATTTTGCAGTCATTAATTTCACTAAGAAGCAAATTATCATTGGCGGTACGGCTTATACTGGTGAAATTAAGAAAGGGATCTTCTCTGTATTAAACTATACTTTACCTACTAATAAGGGAGTGCTTTCTATGCACTGTTCTGCTAATGTTGGCCAAGATGGTGATACGGCTGTGTTCTTTGGCCTTTCAGGCACAGGAAAAACAACCTTATCTGCTGATCCTAATCGTCAATTAATAGGAGATGATGAGCATGGTTGGTCAGATAAAGCTGTATTCAATTTTGAAGGCGGTTGCTATGCGAAGTGTATCAACTTATCCGCTGAAAAAGAGCCTCAAATTTATAAGGCTATTCAGTATGGTGCGATGTTAGAAAATATCAACTATATCGGTGATAGTAGAAAGGTAGATTTTGATGATAGCAGCAAGACGCCAAATACAAGAGTGAGTTATCCAATATACCATATTGACAATATAGCTCCAGGTTCTACAGGTGGTACACCTAAGAATATTTTCTTCTTGACTTGTGATGCCTTTGGTGTTTTGCCTCCTATTTCTCGTTTGACAGTAGGCCAGTCGATGTATCACTTTATCTCTGGTTATACTGCTAAGGTAGCTGGTACGGAAGCAGGAATTAATGAGCCGCAAGAAGTATTCTCGGCTTGTTTTGGTGCTCCTTTCTTACCATTACACCCTACTAAGTATGCAGAGATGTTAGGGGAAAAGCTGAAAGATGGTAATACAAATGTATGGCTAATCAATACTGGCTGGACAGGCGGTGCTTATGGTGTCGGTTCTCGTATGAAATTGCGTTATACCAGAGCAATGATCACAGCCGCTCTAAATGGTGACTTAGCGGATGTGAAATTTACTGCTGACCCAATATTCGGTTTAAATATTCCTGAGTCATGTCCTGAGGTTCCTACAGAGGTATTGAATCCTCGTAATACTTGGGAAGATAAAGCGGCATATGATAAAAAAGCGGATATGTTAGCTAAGAAATTCGTTGAGAATTTTGATAAGTATGAAGCACAAGCCAATGAAGAAATCATGGCAGCTGCTCCAAAAGTAACAGTGAATCAGTAATCTGATTGACAAACTAATATAAAAAAGCCCCTGATCAAATAGTGATCAGGGGCTTTTTTTATTTAATTATATGATAGATTATTAGTCTTGCAGGGCAAAGACTTTTTTCATGAGTTCTGTGCCTCTTTTAATAGGATCTTTACGGATCGCTTTTTCTTCTTTTTCTACCATTGTAAATAAGCCTTTTAATGCTTGGCCTGTTACATACTCAGGTAGGTCAGTATCTACCTTATTATTGACTAAAGGTATTTTATTGTAAGTATTAGCTAAATCACCCCAGTATTTAGTACCGTTTACTTTATTAAGAGAAGTTTTGATTTTTGGCTTGAAAAGGCCGTGTAAGTCTTTTGAAGTAACTCTTCTTAGGTAATCTGTTGCTGCATTATCATTGCCTTTCAAAATATTCATGACATCTTTAAAGGTTAATTTTTTGATGGCATTTACGAATATAGGCTTGGCAGCGGTTGCTGCATCTTCTGCTGCACGATTAAGTGTCTTGACTACTTTATCAACTTCTCCTCCGAAGCCTAAATCTCTAAGTGTATTTTCTACTTTTACAGCTTCTTTAGGAAATGGTATTTTGATAGATGGGTTTTTGAAGTAGCCATCTGTTTTAGAAACAAGGCTTACTCCTTTAGTAATTCCTTGTTCGAGTGCTTGTTTAAGGCCTTGACCGATTTCTTGTTCTGTGACAGGAGAATCGCCTAAGGTTTCTAGAACGGAATCCACTGCTTGGTTAAATTGTGAGGATGTACAACTGCCCATTACAAGAACAATTGACAATAATATTATTATCTTTTTCATGATGATGATTTGATTTTCGATTACAAATTTAGCATATAGTATTTACTAATTCCTTGTTTTGTCTTTTTTAAAGATAAAATAAGCATAGTGTTAGACTTTTTTCTTGTAAAATTGTTTAAAAAATAGTGCGAATAAAAATAATAATTTATGCAAGCAACTATTATTACTATTGGAGATGAGATATTAATTGGCCATACAGTGGATACTAATTCTGCTTGGATTGGTCGTCGTCTTAATGAGTCTGGTATTAAGGTATATGAAATAATATCTATTTCTGATACGGCAACTCATATAAAAGAAGCAGTAGCCAAAGCTTTGGGGCAATCTGAAATTGTATTGGTAACTGGTGGTTTAGGCCCAACTAAGGATGATGTTACAAAGAAGAGTTTGGCGGAATATTTTGATTCTGAAATGGTATTAGATGAGCAGATAATGGAGCAGATAGCTTCCTATATACAGCGCAGGGGGCGGCCATTATTAGAAAGTCATAGAAAAATGGCTTATGTACCAGCCGCTTGTCAGGTTATACAGAATCATGCAGGAACGGCAGCAGCTATGTGGTTTGAGCAAGATGGTAAGGTGTTAGTGTCTATGCCAGGTGTTCCTTATGAGATGAAGGATTTTATGGATCGGATCATTTTAGAGATGCTACAAAAGAAGTTTAGTACCCCTACTATTATTCATCAATTAATTATGACTGCAGGATTAGGGGAGTCTATCATAGAAGAAAAGATAAAGGGAGTCATTGCCCAATTTCCTGACTATATAAAGTTGGCTTATTTACCAGGCTTGGGTGGCGTGAAGCTGCGTTTGTCGGGTATAGGTGTGGATGAGGAGGTTTTAAAAAAGGAAATTGCCCATTTTACCCAAGAAATACAGGCATTGATTCCCAAGTATGCTTATTCATTAGAGGAGGTAGGTTTGGAGCAGGTGCTTGGTGAGATGCTCAAAGAAAGGGGAGCGACAATAGCTTGTGCGGAGAGTTGTACAGGAGGTTTGGTAGGCAATTTAATTACGGCTGTGCCTGGGAGTTCGGCTTATTTTAAAGGGGGAGCGATTACTTATTCTAATGAGATGAAAACTAAGATTTTAGGAGTAAAAGAGTCTACATTGGCATCTTTTGGAGCGGTGAGCGAGGAAACGGTGAAAGAAATGCTTGCTGGTGCCATTCGTTTATTTGATACTGATTATGCTATAGCGGTTTCAGGTATTGCAGGGCCTGATGGCGGAACGCCTGAGAAGCCAGTTGGAACCGTTTGGGTTGCAGTTGGAGGTAAGGATCGTGTGGAGACTAAGCGCTTACAGCTGGTGACGGATAGATCGAAGAATGTACGTTTATCTGCTATGTATGCTTTATTTGAATTGCGTAAGTTGATGTTAACTGAGAAACTGTATAACTAGCGAACTGAGAAACTGGTAAATGGTACGATTAGCAAACGCTAGAATTGGCGAACTGACATAAAGCTAAATTGACAAATTAGGATAAGTGTCAAATTGATTCCAATAGTGTATTGATTAATTAATTGGTAAGGCTAGAAAAATGTTGTACTTTTGTGGTCGATTTCGGCTTAGGGATGGCAGCGGTATGTGGCGGCCATGCGATGGCTTACGAAGCTTAGCGATGCGCAGGCTCCAATAAGAGACAAGCAGTGCTTAGCGTAGTAGACAGCGCATAGCCACATAAGAGCGGACAGCCCGACCCGAAGGGGAAGCCCCAAGAAAAAAGAATATCAAATAAAAAAAATATCAAAATGGCTTTAGTAGAACTGATTATGCCTAAGATGGGCGAGAGTATTATGGAGGCGACGATTTTGAAGTGGTTGAAGGGAATTGGTGATCGTGTGGAGATGGATGAATCTGTATTAGAGATAGCTACAGATAAGGTTGATTCGGATGTGCCGTCTCCTGTGGAAGGGATTTTGAAGGAAATTTTATTTGAGGAGGGAGATACGGTTGAAGTTGGGAAGGCGATTGCTATTATTGCCAGTGAGGGAGAGGAGGATGCTCCAAGTGGTGATAGTGCTGGTGTAAAGGCTGTGGAAACGGTTGAACAGGCGGCAGTGGCGGTAGAAGAAACGGTGGCTGTTGCTCAAACGACTTTAGCTAGTAAGCCTGCGGTTTCAAATGGCAATGGAGCTCGTTTTTATTCGCCTTTGGTATTGAATATTGCTCGTCAGGAGAATATAGGAATGGCTGAGTTGGAGGCATTGCCAGGTAGTGGTAAAGGGGGGCGAGTGACGAAGAAGGATATTTTGGCTTATGTAAAAAGTAGGACGCAGCCGACTCAAAAGACGGTGGTTGTTAAGCCAGGAGTGAGTCAGCCTAAGGTGGCAGCTAAAGCGCCAGTTGCTCCGCCAGTTGATAAGAGTGGTAATGTGGAGATAGTAGAGATGGATCGTATGCGTAAGTTAATTGCTGATCATATGGTTATGTCTAAGAGTGTCTCTCCTCACGTGACTTCGTTTGTGGAGGCAGATGTAACGGAGATTGTTAATTGGCGAAATGGTATTAAGGCTGATTTCCAGAAGCGAGAAGGGGAGAAGATAACCTTTACTCCTATATTTATTGAAGCAGTAGCGCAGGCTTTGAAGGAATTTCCAGGGGTGAATGCTTCGGTAGATGGTAATAATATAATTTATAGAAAAGATATAAATGTTGGTATTGCTACGGCTTTACCATCAGGTAATTTAATTGTACCAGTTATTAAACATGCTGATCGTCAGAATTTACTTGGTTTAACTAAATCATTAAATGAGATGGTACAGCGTGCAAGGTCTAATAAGTTAAAGCCAGAAGATATTCAGGGAGGTACATTTACACTGACGAATGTGGGTACATTTGGAAATGTAATGGGAACCCCTATTATTAATCAGCCCCAAGTGGCAATTTTGGCAACAGGTGCTATTCGTAAGAAACCAGCAGTGGTAGAGACGAAATATGGAGATGTGATTGCCATTCGTCATATGATGTTTTTATCTCACTCTTATGATCACCGAATTGTGGATGGAGCAATGGGTGGTTCATTCTTACGTAGAGTGGCAGACTTATTAGAAGGATTTGATCCAAACCGAACAATATAAGAAACAATAGATATACTTTGTTAAGAGTTTTTTTAGTACTTTATCCTTTTGTTTAATGGCTTAAATTATTTTAAGTTTATTAAGGAAATTGATAAATTATAAAGATGATAAATGCCTGATAATCAGTTAAATGAATTTATTTGCTTGTTTAGGCAGCATTTTTGCAATTAAAAAGGTCTTTCAAGTGGTTTGAGGGAATTATTTCCTCATAAATAATGTTATCTACTTGGTTTACAGTAGTTTAATTTTGTTAGACCTTATATTTCAACCTATCGTTATTTATTCCACTATTTTTCATTCTAAGCATCAAAAAGCTTAGTTTTTATATGGTAAAATATTAATTATGTTTTGCCCAATCTTCACTGAAATATAGAGATATTTCGCATATTATGTTGGTCTGAGTAATGTATATAATTGATAATTAGTGCTTTAGAGAGAATAAAAAAAGCATTTTAGGCCTTTGTTCTTTTGTTTAAGTATTAAAGAGTTTTATATTTACATTACCAAAGTGACACCTATAAATAGGTACGTCTTAATTTGCGGTTGATATATTTTTAATAGATTGTAAAATTTTACTCCATAACCCTTTTAAATTTCAAA
>JAHDDN010000085.1 GCA_020629335.1 Chitinophagales bacterium
CTTCTGTCGCTGAAATCGTTACTGATCCGCCCATTTCATAACATGCTTCTGCGGCGTCGGCTACTAATGTGCCTGATGCGGCATCACAGCCTGGTGGTGGACATTCTGATACCATTGTCTGAGCACCTGCTACTAATAAAGAAGCACAGATTTCATTTTCTGTTACGATGTTTAAGACATCTACGCCTGTTGTTACGCCTGGTTCTACTATACTTAAATCTAAGGTCATTGGATCGTACACTAAGGTGTGAATCGTATAATCACCTGCCTCACTGATATCAAATGATGGTGCATCATTTGTACCGACAATTACTAAGTCGGCGCCTTGTGTTAAGACGTATAATACGGAGTAACCATCTGGCACTACTGGAGCATCTCCTTCTGTCGCTGAAATCGTTACTGATCCGCCCATTTCATAACATGCTTCTGCGGCATCGGCTACTAATGTACCTGAAGCGGCATCACATGGTACGACACATTCTGTAACAGAAGTTTGAGCGCCTGCTACTAATAAAGAGGCACAGATTTCATTTTCTGTTACGATGTTTAATACATCTACGCCTGTCGTTACACCTAGTTCTACTATACTTAAATCTAAAGTTGTTGGATCGTACACTAAGGTGTGAATCGTATAATCACCTGCCTCACTGATATCAAATGATGGTGCATCGTTTGTACCAACAATTACTAAGTCGGCGCCTTGTGTTAAAACGTATAATACAGAATAACCATCTGGCACTACTGGAGCATCTCCTTCTGTCGCTGAAATCGTTACCGATCCGCCCATTTCATAACATGCTTCTGCGGCGTCGGCTACTAATGTGCCTGCATTCGCATCACATGGTGGTGCTGGACAATCAAAAGGAATAAATATCGAACCGTTAGCAACACATTCTAAGCCACTAGCACCATAATCATAAGCTATTAAATATTCATGCTCCCCTACTTCTCCAGGTCCTGCTGTCTGTGGAGCTGTTACACTCACATAAGGGCCACAGTCAGCACTTACTTCTACAGCAGTAGAACAAGTACCATCACCTGTAGCAGTTAAGAATCCTGCAATATCCGTTGGGTAAACTGTTGCACTGACGTCACCGAAAAGAATAGGAGCGCCATTATCTAAACAAAGTACTTCATAAGCAAAGGTATAGCTAACAGGTGCACAATTATTATTAACTAATTCAGCTGTTATTAATGTTCCTTCAGAGCCAACGGTAGATCCACTTGCGTCTGACCAGTTAATACTTACCCCTTCTGGTAAGTCAATAACAAAGGTTGCGGTTCCACCACTACATAAATTAGCTGCTGCTGGAGCTGCTGGAGCTGGAGGACAGTCAGTACATTCAGGGCTGTCACCATCTAATCTTGTTACTGTAATTGAATTAGACAAATCGAAACAACCTGTTATATCTCCTACTTGATCAGAAGGTATATTTAAGTCTCCATCATAGGCAACTCCCCAAATCTGGCAAGTTCCTGGAGGTGCTCCATCAAAGTTGAATACAGGATCAATGGTTGGACCGTCTAATATTACTTCGGCTGCCTCATCTGTTACGATGTATGCATAGCTTGTTCCTTCATTTCCTTCTGCTACCACATTAATTGTCTGGCCATCACCTAAACAAACCGTTGTCGCATCTAAGGTACTAATAGTACCGCCATTTACGATAATTTCATCAACGATCACAGTGATGATAGAATCACAACCTTCTATTGTAACATAAGTAAAGTCTTGCGTTACATTAGGTCCTAGTGGTGTACCATCAAACTCCACTGTCTGATCAGTACAAGCAGCTAAGTTAACTGTTTCTGTATAAGTAGGAATGGCTACTGCACTTAAGGTTAAGACAGAATCACAACCAGCTGCATTTACATAAGTAAAGTCTGCTGATTCGCCTGCTGGTATAAATTCTCCTTCAAATTCTAAGATATCACCTTCACAAATGAATTCTTCTAAAGAATTGGTAGTAGATATATTATTAATCACTGTTACAGTAACGATTGAATCACAACCTTCCACACTAGTGTAAGTGAAGTCTGTTACAGAACCTGCTTCTAAAGTCGTATCATCAAATACTACAGAGGCTCCATCACAAGTAGATACATCAGTTGCTCCTGCAAAAGGCTCACAAGCTGAAATAATATCTACACAACAAGAGTATCCATCCCATACGTCAGCAACAGCCGCTACATTTTCTTCAAAAGTAGCATCTGGTCCTTGGTCAGTAATTATCTGAGAAGCCAACTGATCAGTAGGCCAATTAGTCATATGATAACATGGAATTAAGTCTTCAAAACCATTATCAGCTAATAAATTTTCTACTGTGCCTAAAGCTGTCAATGCAGAAGGTATGCTCGTCACTTCTAAACCAAAAACAGCAGTTAATGCAAATACATCCTGAATAGATTCAAACTGCTCTATAGGATATACATCATCTGCACAAGTAATGCCTTCAGGGAAAGCAGGCTCCACGATTGGACAAATAAACGGATTCTGAACAAAATCCAAAATATTATTCATCGCTGATAGACTGTATGAAAAACCAGCAATGCAATAGCTATCTCCAGGCTGGAGTGCTGGTAAACTTCCATCACCTGCTGGATCAGGTATATTACAAGTACCATCAGAAGAAGTTGTTAAAGCCGTTGTACCGTCGGCATAAGTTATTCCAATAATATAATCATAGTCTTGTGATGAAGGGCCATTAGCCAGTTCTTCTACTGCTGGTAATACAGCATCACATGGATAAGAAGTACCATTGTCAGACACACAACCTGTATCAAAAATACAAGAGCTTTGATCAGAACCATCTGACAAGTTCGTATCGCATACACATTCTATTGTACCTCCAAATGCATCACAATCTGGCTCTGTAACACCGCCTCCTATCGTAATACAATAAGAATAACCACCCCAGCCTTCAGCAACTGCTGCAACATCTTCCTCAAAGGTAGAATCTTCTGCTTGTGCGCCAATGATAGAAGCAGCACTCACAGCAGCATCATTCCAGTTAGTTACAGCATAACAAGGAGTAATCGTCTCAAAACCATTATCTGTTAAAAGATTTTCAATAGTACCCAAAGCTGTAATCGCTGATGGCACATCTGTCACTACTAAACCAAAAATGGCAGCTAATCCAAATACATCCTCGATAGACTCAAATTGTGGAATATCGTAAACGTCAGGATCACAACTGATACCTTCTGGAAAAGCAGGCTCTACAATTGGACAAATAAATGGATTCTGAACAAAGTCCAAAATATTATTCACTTGAGAAATACTAAAGGCAAAACCAGCCACACAAGCTTGATCTCCTTCCACCATCGCTGGAATACTACCATCACCTGCTGGATCAGCAGGATTAAATGTGCCATCTAAAGAACTAATCAATATAGTCCCTCCATTACCGTCTGGTACTTCAATGACATAATTATAATCTTGTGTAGAATCACCATTAGCTAAATTAACCACTGCTGGCAATTCCGCATCACAAGGGTAAATACCGCCATTATCAGCCACACAGCCTGTGTCAAAAGCACATAAGTCAGCATCAGAACCATCTGCCAACATCGTAGTACAAGGAGCTTCTAATGTTCCAGCTGTAACAGCTCCAGGCGCTGCAATGGTTCCTCCATCCACACCGCATACTGATTGACCCATTGCCCAGCTACAACTGAACAAGCCAATCACGGCGAGAAGTAGTGTAAATTTTTTAATCATAGATTTGTTTTTTATAATATTAAGTAATGATTTTTTACCGTCAATAATATCCTTCTCCACAGAATCCATTATAACTCACGAAAATAGTGATTTTTTCCCAAAAAAATGAGCTTGGGGACATATTCTTATTATACATATCGCTATATATATCCATAATGACTCTTAGATTACAAAATAACAGGCTTTTTTGTTTATGATGAATGGCATTAATATTAAAATTTGGGGCTTCCCCGATTTTATTTTTTGGGCCATCGGGCCGACACATAGGTACGGCCCCTACAGTGGCCCAAAAAATAAAATCGGGTCGGGCTGTCCGCTCTTATGCGGCTATTCAGCAGCTACTACACTAAGCTGTACTTGTCTGCCACTGCGTGGCCAGCCTGCGTCCAGCTAAGTTCCGTAAGCTACTTCATTACGCCACATACCGCTGCCATCCCTAAGCCAATTAACGCAAAGTCTCATCCCGATCAATATCCAAACGGATCATGATGAATAGCAAAACGGTAAAACCAATCAAAGAGGAACCTCCATAGGAAAGAAACGGCAATGGAATGCCAATAATGGGCGCTAAACCAACCGTCATACTGAGATTAATAAAGAAATGAAAAAACAATATAGATGCCACCGAGTAGCCATATACTCTACTAAAACGAGAAGTCTGACGCTCCGCTACCTGCACTAAGCGAATAAACAATAATAAAAATAGCGTAACCAAAACCACACTACCCACAAAACCAAACTCCTCTCCTATCGTGCAGAAAATAAAATCAGTAGTCAACTCTGGTACAAACTTTCCCTTATTCAAAATACCGTTCAAAAAGCCTTTACCAGAAAAGCCTCCACTACCAATGGCGATTAAGGATTGGTGTAGGTTATAACCTATATCCTTATTATCTTCTACTAAGCCCAAAATAACTTTAATCCGCTCTTGTTGGTATGGCTTTAAAATTTCATTGAAAGCATAACCCACTCCTTGTATATACAAACTACTTGCTGAAAATACTCCCAAACTTAACCAAGCAGGCATCTTAAATACAAAAAATAGTGCTCCACTTGCTACAAGCATCAATCCTAAACCTCCTAAAAGCCACTCGCTTTGTAGCTGAGTAACTAATATAAAAGCAAGAGTAATGCCCCCTATGTAAGAAAGAATCTCCATTCTGTCAAGACCAGATTTTAAAAGTACAAATAATAAACCCATAATGGCTAAAACCGCCATAATAGCATAATATCCATATAGTAAAGCCGCTATAAAAAGAATGACCATCGCTACTCCTGCCAACAACAATACAGAGGATAAGCCCTCTCTATACAAGACTAATATAAATGCTGAAAAGACCAAAGCCGAACCAGTATCTCCCTGCATCATAATTAAAATAAAAGGAATCAAAATCAAAAGTCCTGAAATCAGCTGATCTTTAAATTTGCTAATATTTACCTTCTTTTCTCCCAAGTACTTAGCCACAACCAAAGCCGTAGAAAACTTAGCAAACTCAGAAGGCTGCACTTTAAAACTGCCTACTTGAAACCAAGACACAGAGCCAGACACTTCTTGCCCAAATATCAAAACGGCCACCAGAAGAAGCATGGAAACAATATAAAATATCACCGCAAAAAGGGAATAAAATTTCCCTTCAAAAAGCTGTATAACAAATCCTAATAACAAAGCAATCCCTATCCAAAGAAACTGCTTACCATAGTTGGTACTCAAATCCCATATACCACTAGCAGTCTCGGTATAGTTAGCCGTATAAATGGCTACCCAACCAATGGCTACTAAAAGTAGATAAAGCAATATGCTTATCCAATCTACATAATATAATACGTTATCACTACTCCTTCTTTTCATCTGTTTCTGGGTTAATGAGATTCGCATCAAACATACGCTTTTCCCACCATTTTCGGTTTGGAGAAAGTTCTTCTCCTTTTAAATATTTTTCTATTACCAAGCTAGATATAGGGGCGGCATATCGAGAGCCATAGCCTCCATTTTCCACCACTACAGCTATGGCTATCTTCGGATCATCCTTAGGAGCAAAAGCAAAGAATACTGAGTGGTCATCTCCATGTGGATTTTGAGAAGTCCCTGTTTTTCCACAGACCTCTATTCCTTCTATTTGGGCTACTTTGGCGGTTCCTGTCTCCACTACATCATGCATACCTACCACTACTGTTTCAAAATGCTTAGCTTCTATACTTGATCGATTTTTTTCTAGAAATTTAGCTGGTTTTCGGCCACTGGTATCCTGTTTTATGATATGGGGATAGTAATAATAACCTCTATTAGCTATGACCGCAGCCATATTGGCTAGCTCTAAGGGAGTTAGACCTAACTCCCCCTGCCCAATACCTAAAGATATAATAGTAGAAGATCGCCAACGACCACTCCCATAGAGTCGATCATAAAAATCAACGGTCGGCACATTACTTTTTTTAGCACCTGGTATGTCTATGTTTTTGTGTAAGTCTTTTCCTATTCCAAATTCATACAGATACTCATTAAACTTAGCCAGACCAATAGCTGGTGTCTCAAATTGGGGAGCATCTATGAACTTACGAAATGATTGCCAAAAATAAGGATTACAGGATTGCTCTATGGCTTTGCGAATGGTAGAAGCAGACTCATGACCATGAGAACAACGCAGTATCCGACTTCCTAAACGATAATACCCCCCACAATAGAAATAAGTATAGGGAGTCAGCATCTTTTCTTGTAGACCTACTAAAGCAACAAATGACTTAAAGGTAGAGCCTGGCGGATATTGACCTTGGATTGCTCTATTCAAAAGTGGCTTAGTAGTATCAATATTCAAGGCCTTAAAATTATTTCCTCTTTCTCGCCCACTCAATAATTGAGGATTATAATAGGGCGAACTTACCAAAGCTAAAATCTCTCCTGTGGATGGTTCAATTGCCACCAATCCACCTATTTTATTTTGCATGAGTTCCTCGGCATAGATTTGAAGGTCTAAATCGAGTGTGATATTGATATCCACTCCTTCTTGGGCTGGTTTATCTTTAGTACCTGACTTATAGCTTCCTTTTTCTCTATTGTAAGCATCTACTGTTACGAATTTATAGCCTCTTTCGCCCCTAAGCTTAGGTTCATAAGTTTTTTCTAAACCACTTTGGCCTATATAATCTCCTAATTGGTAGTTATAGGCAGTAGAGTCTTCTTGTGATTCTTTTAATTGTCTTGGGTTAATCTCTCCCACATAGCCTAGTACGTGTGGCGCACTGCTTTCGGAATAATTACGCACTGTTCGTATCTCTGGATAAAAGCCTGGGAATTGATAGAGATACTCTTGAAATCTTGTGAATACAGCTAGGGGAATTTGGGTCATGAAGGTAGATGCTTTATACCATGAGTAGTATCGAGCTTTCTTCATTTCCTTATTGAAAAACTCCAAGTCTATATCGAGTAATTGGCAAAATTTAGTGGTGTCCAATGATTTCACTTGACGAGGCACCACCATCAAATCATAGACGGGTTCATTTTTTACAATGAGTCGGTTATTTCTATCAAATACCAATCCTCTCGCTGGATATACACTCATTTTCCGAACGACATTACTCTCCGCCAACTCTTTGTATTCCTCATCTACCACTTGGACCATGTATAGGCGTGCTAGTAGGACTATCCCCGCTAAGATGAAGATAGCTTGTATGATCCATTTCTTTTCTGAATTGCCAGCCATTTATTGGGTATTGAATCTCAATTTAATCATTTTCACTAGTCAATGCTATTTGGCTTAGGGATGGAAGCGGTATGTAGCGTATATGCTGTAGCTTACGGAACTTAGCTGGATGCAGGCTGGCCTGAAAGGCAGACAAATACAGCTTAGTGAAGTAGCTGCGGCATAGCTACATGAGAGCGGACAGCCCGACCCGATTTATTTTTTTGCCAGCGGGCGCACACATAGGTGCGCCCCTACATGGGCTGGCAAAAAATAAATCGGGGAAGCCCCTAATCCACATTATAAAACAAGTACTCATATATCATAACGAGTATTGTTGATATAAGGGTGCTTATGGCTACTTTCATTAGTGTATATTCAAAATTGGCGAAGCTGAATACTTCGACAAAAAAGAAAAATAGATGGTGTAGCAATAAGGCGATAGATGCATAAATTAGAAACCATCTGAATCCCATCATTTTTACGGAAGGCTTGTCGGTACTTTCATAACCTCCTCTTGGTCTATTCAAATTAATAATGAGCGGTCGGAGGAAAGCCATGAATACGCAAGCGGCGGCATGTAGTCCTAGTGAGTGTGAAAACAAATCCATGGTAATACCAAGACCGAATGCCAGCACCAATAATAAAGCGTGAGGAATTTCAAATGGCAATAGCAATATGAATAGCGGATAGATGTACGGATTAATAAAACCGTGTAATTCGATTTCATTGAGTACCAATACCTGCAATAGCATGAGACCTATAAATCGGATGATATGTCTAGGTATACCGCTATTCATTGACTGATTGTTCTTCTAATTGTTTTTGTTCTTCTTGCATTTGATAGTCTACACCATAGACATAGTCTATATTTCCAAATGGTGTAGAGAGAGCCACTTCTATTCGATAGAAGTTTCCGCCTTGTTCTAAAGAAAAAGATTCAATGATCCCGATTGGTATTCCTTCTGGAAAAAAACTGGAATAACCGCTACTAACGATTTCGTCTCCTTCTTTCAATAATACATGTTTAGGAATGTCGGTCAATATGGCTTGTTGTGGATCTTTACCATCCCATCTGAGCGTACCCACATACCCATTGATTTTAATTTTGGCACTTACTCTCATATCCTTATGAAGCATAGACATAATAGTAGAGAAGTGAGCGGAGACATTTTTAGTAATACCGACAATTCCTTGATTAGACACGATTCCCATTTCTGGTCGAAAGCCATCTTCACGTCCTTTGTTGATCGTAATAAAGTTACTGAGTTTATTGGTGGAGTTATTGATTACCTTGGCTGCTTGATAGACGTAGATCTTTGCTCTTGTGCTATCAATAGGAATGGTATCTGTTTTGCTAACGCTATCTTGTTCGGCGATGATGCCAAGTAGTTCGTGCATGAGCACCTGTTCTCTAAGGCGGGCATTTTCTTTAATCAGACTATCGTTTACAGTTCGTAGATTTACGTAGTCTGTTGCACCAGTCACGGAATTATGTAGAAATCCCGTACTTTCGGTGAAAGTGTTATATAGGATAGACCTCTGGTAGTGATGTCTTTGGGCAATAAGATAAAAACATAAGATTTGCATGCCTACAAATAGGAAAAAGGCATGAAATCTAACGAGAAACTGGATAAAGTTCTGCATTCATTAACCAGGGATTTTGCTCATTAAGAAAGGATATTTTTCTGGATTAAGAAGTGCTAGGCCAGTTCCTCTTACGACTGCTCTCAGTGGATCTTCAGCAATATGCACATCCAGTTTTGTTTTAGCGGAGATACGTTTATCAAGGCCACGTAATAAGGCCCCTCCACCTGTTAGGTAGATACCTGTTTTGTAGATATCTGATGCTAACTCAGGTGGTGTATTTTCTAAGGCCTTCATGACCGCCTCTTCCAATTTGGAAATCGACTTGTCTAAGCATCGGCCTACCTCTGAATAATTGATCGTGATTTGTTTGGGTATACCAGTCATCAAATCTCGACCATTCACGGCATAATCTTCAGGAGGATTTTCTAATTCTGTTAAGGCAGAGCCAACTTGAATTTTAATATTCTCAGCGGTTCTTTCACCAATTAGTACATTGTACTGTCGTTTGATATAATTAATAATATCATTGGTGAAGTCATCCCCTGCTACACGAATGGATTGATCACAAACAATCCCCATTAATGCGATCACGGCAATTTCGGTTGTTCCTCCACCTATATCGATAATCATATTACCAACAGGTTCTTCCACATCAATACCGATACCCAAGGCTGCGGCCATCGGTTCATGGATGAGGTAACATTCTTTTGCACGGGCTCGTTCAGCAGATTCAAAAACAGCTCTTTTTTCTACTTCTGTAATTCCCGAAGGAATACAGATGACCATTTTATAGCTTGGTTTTATCCACTGCTTTTTCGCATACAACAAATCAATCATTCCTTGCAGCATTTTCTCAGCTGCTTCAAAGTTGGCAATCACACCATCTTTAAGCGGACGAATTGTTTTGATATTGTCATGCGTCTTCTCGTGCATTTGGAGGGCTTTCTTGCCCACCGCAATTACTTTGTCTGAATTTCTATCCATTGCAACAATGGAAGGTTCATCCACAACAATATCATCCTTATACATGATAAGGGTATTTGCTGTACCTAAGTCAATTGCTATCTCGTGTGTAAAAAAATCAAATAAACCCATCTGAATTAGACTCCCACTTTTATGTAGAACTGTTCATACCCCAAAAAGTATTTACAGCGCAATGATTCAACAATATTTTCTCTAAAGATTTCTCCGAAATTTGGAAGGGAATTTTATTACTCGGAGGAGTAATAAAATTTTCGGTATTTCAAAAAGTAAAATAACGAAAAATTAAATAAAAAGCCAAACACTTAGCGGCTTATTTCTTTGTTAAGTAAATTTAATTTTGTAAAGTTGGCAAAATGCCATTTTCCTTCTTGTCCTTTTATTAAAATATTTCTTCAAAATTTCTTATCCTTGTGACTATCTGAAATATTCAAGGTCACTAATTTTTCATTTGAATATTTCTTTATTTTCCATACATAATTACAAATAATATGAGTACAGAAAAAACAATACACGCAGACGAAGCGCCAAAACCTGTTGGCCTATATCCTCACGCCAAAAAAGTAGGCAACCTCCTTTTTTTATCAGGCATTGGGCCTCGAGAACCTGGCACTGATAATATCCCAGGATTGACAAGAGATAAAAACGGAAATTTTATATCTTTCGATTTTGAAGCACAATGTCATTCCGTTTTTAAAAATGTTAAAACAGTATTAGAGGCATCTGGAGGAGAATGGAAAAACCTAGTAGACGTAACCGTCTTTTTAGTAGATATGAAAAGAGACTTTAAAACTTATAACAAACTTTGGGCAACTTACTTCCAAGAAGATCCTCCATGCCGAACAACTGTTGAAATTAAAAGTCTACCGACTCCTATCGCCATCGAATTAAAATGCATTGCTGTTTTAACATAGTGTAACAACATCATTCAACACTGTCTCAGTAACATCAAAATAGACTGATAATTCCTTGGCATAGACAATTCTTAACATTGGAGGAAAATCTAAACAATCAATGTTAAAACTTCTATTGTGATTTACACCATTTTCTATACTTTAGTTTGTTTTAACTGCATTAAGCTATAGAATTAGGCTAATAAAGCATTAAATATAAATCGCTTGTGATTTTTTCTATAATACATCAAACTAAAAGTAAAAATATGTATCTTTGCCACATCACTACTAATTTTATACGCTAAACTCTTAACACCATAAACTATGTTGTATAAACTGCCTCTTAAAAATTCTGATAAGCAAGTATTGGTATCAGGAGAAGTTTACGAAAAGATAACTTCCAATAAATATTTTCAAAAAATCGACTTTTTAAAACATCTCAGATTACACTCTTCGGGTTATGCTTTCTTTCAAAAAAATTATCCCCGAAAAGATGGTACTTATAAAAATGAAACAATCTACCTACACAGATGGATTGCAGAAACTTTTATTGACAAACCTGATTTTGATAGAAAACTTTTTGTGACATTCAAAAATAGTAATCGCCTTGATTGCCGTTTAGAAAATATTGATTGGAGCACCTCTTCTATGATCGTAAGACAAACACAAAAGATTACAAACACCGCCACGGGATACAGAGGTGTAAGTAAAGCAAACCAAAAATATCGCGCCGCTATCTTCAGAAATGGTGAACGTGTTGACCTTGGTAATTTTGATACTCCAGAAGATGCTGCTCGCGCTTATAATGAAAAATCTATCGAATGGTTCGGCTACACCAAAAGCCTAAACGTGATTAACGGAATGGACCCAATTCAAGAATACGAAGAAAATAAAAAAGCGAGAAAAGCGAAACGAAAAGCAGAACAAGCTCAAAGAAGAGGACAGAACAACTAATCCTCTTTTGTTCAAATATTTCGCAAAGGGTGAAAAGGATAGATACCATATCTTACTTTCACCCTTTTTTTATGCTTTCACATATTACCCGACAAGCATTTCTGAACACAATGGCTTATCTTTGTAGCAAGATGAAAAAGCTCCTAATATCAATATGCATTCTTATCACAAGCATCTTATTCTACGCTTGTGAACAAAATATCCCCTTAGAGATTGAAGAATTTCAACAAAACCTAATAGCAGTTCAAGGCATATTAGTCAACGATCAAGCACCCAAAATATACCTCACCGCTGCCGAACCTATCCTAGGATCAGTTCCCTATAGCTATAATGATGACCCTTTAGAAAAATTCATCACCGATGCCACAGTCATTTTGAAATCGGATAATTTTACTGATACACTCCAACTACAAACCGATTATGAATACTATTCTAGCACAGAAGTTATACACGATGCAGATACGCTATTTTTTCCTATTACAGATTCTATCCCTATCTCCTACTCTTACGGCAATCAGCGCCTAATAGAAAATAATCGAAATTACTCTCTCGAAGTCTATCACAATGACCAATACTTAAACGCACAAACCTATATCCCTGAAAGCATCCCAGTAGATACTGTATTCCTCAAAACCACTAATAGTAATGGCGAAGTCATTAACCCAAGAATAAAAATTGGCTTAACAGATCCGCCAGGCTTAGGTGATTACTACTACTTCGATTACCAATATAATATCGAATTTAATGGCGGAATTATCACCGATGGTAATTTTATCGAACTAGACAGCTTAACGCTAATCAATGAATACAATTATACCATTTGGGATCGTATGAAAAGCGATGAAGGCAAAGATGGCACTAGCTTCAAACTTACCTTCTTTCCCTACAATATTCCTATTTACCAAGATAGTTTGCATGTCTACGTATACCTTCGCCGTGCCAATCAGGACTTTGGAGAATACATCCAATCCATAGAAGATCAACTCAATTTCGGCGAAGCAGGCCAATCTCCTTTCGTCGAACCACCCCGTATTCACAGCAATATTGAAGGCGGACAAGGTATCTTCGCTGGCATAGCTCGCTCTAAAGAAGCTTACATATACATAGTTGATATTGAATAATTGGGCGCGCCCTTTGGGCCGGGCTGTCCGCTATTATGGGCCTATGCGCTGTCTCTTCAGCATAGTCGGTACTTGTCTGCCCTTCGGGCCAGCCTACGTCCCTCCTTGCTTCAGTAGCCATCGCATATACGGCCCATACCGCTCCCATCCCTCGCGCAGCTCCCCTTACACTCAACTATTATCTAATCAGAAATGTTATTTTATCCTATGAAGCAAAATACCACTATTGTTTGGTTCCGCAATGACCTACGCATAAGAGACAACCAAGCATTACAACAAGCCATCGCAGATTCAGATGCCATTCTCCCCATCTATTGCATAGATCCCCGCCAATTCCAAAAAACAACCTTAGGATTTCCCAAAACAGGTATTTTTAGAGCTAATTTTTTACTCGAAAGCCTAAAAGATCTCAAATATAGCCTCCAAGACCTAGGAGGAGACCTAATCATTCGCACTGGTAAACCTGAAGAAATCATCTACGCACTTGCCAAACATCACCATGTTCGCTCAGTATATGTACAGGAAGAGGTCTGTAGTGAAGAAACCAATATAGAAGCCGCCTTAGAAGATAATCTCTCTACTATAGAGGTAATGATGGAATACTTCTGGGGAAACACCTTATATCACTTTGATGATTTGCCATTCGATATCAAAGCACTTCCAGATATATTCACTGAATTCCGAAAAGCAATAGAAAAACAAACAAGGATAAGAAAAACGCTTCCCATAGCGGATAGAATTAATATGTTGGAAGGCGTTCAATCAGGAGATTTGCCTAAGCTAAAAGATTTAGGCTTCCAAGAAGAGGAAATTCAACGATTATCACAAAACAAAAAAGGGGTATTAACATTTAAAGGAGGTGAAACGGAAGCTTTAATACGATTAAAAAATTATTTCTGGGAAGGCGATCACCTTCGCAACTACAAAGAAACACGGAATGGCTTATTAGGAGCCAATTATTCTTCCAAATTTGCTCCTTGGCTTTCATTGGGCTGTATTTCACCAACTTATATCGCTGAAGAAATACAAAAATACGAAGCTGAAAGAGTCAAAAACAAATCTACTTATTGGTTAATCTTTGAGTTAATATGGAGAGATTACTTCCGTTTCGTCGCTTTCAAGTACGGAAACAAGCTATTTCAAGCTGGAGGAATTAAGCAAAGCCCTTATAAAGGAAAAATGGATTTAGCCCTTTTCCAAAAATGGGCAAATGGCGAAACAGGCGTCCCATTTATAGATGCTAATATGAAAGAATTAAACGCCACTGGTTTTATGTCTAATAGAGGGCGACAGAATGTGGCCAGCTTCTTAGTGAAAGACTTAAAATTAGATTGGAGATTAGGGGCAGAATATTTTGAGTCGCTCTTATTGGATTATGACCCATGCAGCAATTACGGAAATTGGAATTATGTGGCAGGAATTGGAAATGATCCCAGAGAAAACCGCTATTTCAATGTACTCACTCAAGCTAAACGCTATGATGCTGATGGAGCGTACGTCAAACACTGGATACCAGCATTAAGCAAACTACCTTCTCGTTTTATACACGAGCCCTATTTGCTAACTCAAGAAGAGCAGCAATTCATAAAGGTATTTATTGGAAATACCTACCCTAAAATTTGTTTGGATATAAATAAATGGAAAGCTAAATCTAAAAACCGCTATCAAAAACCGAAAAGAAGATAAATACAAATAACTGAATGCCAGCATATTGTGCAGGACTGACAATCAAAAAATGTCTCTCTTACAAATTAATTTTTTCAATAAGTTCTACATCATTTACAGGCATCGTTTCAGCTGTTTGCTGAATGATCTCTGTTGGATTGCTTGCGTTGATCTGATTAGATTCATAAATAAACAGATTAACAAATGCCGTTGCTACGATGGTTAACATAATTACTAATAATCGAATAGAAAATTGCTTATTAGTAATCTGCTTCCCTTTTTTTCTTATAGAAGCCATAATTACTCACTTTATGTTTTAAAAAATCAAAATTCTTATTTAATAGCTTTACTTGTAAGTCTTTGATCATAATTTATGCCAGTTTTCTATTAATTAATCACTTATAAAAACACTTGATTGTTATTTGAATAAATGGCGTGTATTCATTAAGCCATTCAAAAAATATATTTTAGCGTTATTTGATAGTATAACGGTGCTGGTCTACAATTTGTTACACCTACTGTACTATTTGACAAGATAAATGACCGCAATTTGACAAAAATTAACAGTTTCAAGCTATTTTAATGAGTGAGCATAGTGTTTTTTACACTTTAATAAGCCGTTTTCTTGTTAATGGTGACGTGATTAAGAAGAATAAATCTCTTTTAATGCCTTATCAATGGAAGGGTATTGAAACTCAAAATTAGTGTTTGCTATTTTATCTGAAGCCACATTCGCACTGTACAACACAATATTGGCCATTTCCCCCATAGCCAATCTTAAAGCAAATGCTGGAGCAGGAATCAATAAAGCGGACTTATCCAATGCACTCGCAATTGCTTTGACAAAATCTTTATTATTCACAGGTTTAGGAGCAACCGCATTATACACCCCCTTTAATTCTTTATTCTCAATAGCATGAATGAACATTCTACAGAGGTCTTCTATATGTATCCATGAGTAATATTGCTCCCCATTCCCAAAATAGGTTCCTACATTTGCTTTCAAACTCATAGCGGTTTTAGGTAAAGCCCCACCATTCTTATCTAATACAATACCTATACGTAGCAATACAGTCCTTATTCCTAACTCTTCCACTTGTTTCGAAGCTATTTCCCATTGCTGACAAACCTCCTCCATAAATCCTGAACGAGTACCGCTTTCCTCTGTCAAACGCTCAGCACCTCTGTCTCCATAATAGCCTATAGCAGATGCGCTGATAAAACCATCTAATTGTTTCCCTTGCTTTTTAAGTGTTTGATAAAGCAAGTTGCCGCTTTTAACCCGACTATCTACAATCGATTTTCTACGAGCTTTAGTCCAGCGCCCTTCTCCTATATTCGCACCTGCTAAGTGAACAATATAAT
>JAHDDN010000086.1 GCA_020629335.1 Chitinophagales bacterium
CTTTGAGTGTGTTAGAGTCAGCAATGTCAGAAGCTGCTAGCTAAAATAATCTACCCATTCTGTACCTATACTTATGGCGCAAGTCTTTTCGACTTGTGCCGATCGAAGCATATAATTTTATGTTGTTGATGTTGCTCAGACTTATTGTAAGTCTTTTTGACTTACACAAGCGATAAGCTTGCCATGGCAATTAGATATCGATACAATACTTAGCAGGCACAAGTGAAAAACACTTGCGCTATAAGAGTTGGTGAATGTACGATTTCTTTTAATGTTTAGCTAAAATAATCCACCAATCCATCAATTGGTTTTTGAATGATTTGCCCAATTTTGAAATGCTTTTCTTCTGCAATTTTATGCAGGGTATCTTGAAAGTAAAAGGCTATAGAACCAATAAAATGAACAGGAACAGTCTGAAAATTCTTGAAATGATAAATATGCGTATCTACGAATTCAATTATTCCATTTCTCAATAAAATCTGTATATATTGTTCATTTTGATGCTCAAAAATATACTTCATAAAAGAGGCTAAATAAGTATTAGGCATATCTTGCTTATAAATACGATTTAGAACATGTCCTCTATCTAAATTAAATTCTCGTTCCATAGATTCATGGATTGTTTGGGGCAACAAACCATAGAAATAATCTCGTAATAAACGTCTTCCATAATAGCTGCCAGCACTTTCATCACCAAGTATATATCCCATTCCACCAATCATTTTAACCACTTCTTTGCCATCATAAAAACAAGCAATAGAACCAGTTCCTAATATGCATACAATACCTGCTTGATTACCACAGCTAGCTAATGCTGCTCCCGCCAAATCATGTCGTATTGAAATAAGTGCTTTAGGGAAAATCGTTTGCAAGGATTCCTCTATCATCTTCCTTGGTTTATCTTCCTTACAGCCTGAACCATAAAAAAATATATAGTCCACTTTAGGTATACAGCTTTGTATATCTCTATGCTTTTTTAGCGCTTCTATAATGCCTTCTTTAGTATGAAAAAAAGGATTTAAACCAAGCGTATCAAAAGAGGCCGCCAAATTTCCCTCCTCATTAATCAAGCGCCAATCTGTTTTGGTAGAACCGCTATCTGCCACTAACTTCATATTCAAATTATTCGTTTGAGCTTACAATATCTCAAAAAACAATGAAAATTGTAGGGGTTTGCTTATTTTTGCAGCAAATTTTTAAATAAACAATTAAAAAAACTATGGGCGCATTAAATGTAGCGATTAACGGATTTGGTCGAATTGGTCGTTTGACAATGAGATCAATTTTAAAAAATGCTAAAGGCAAAATCAATGTCGTAGCGATTAATGATTTATCAGATCCTGACACATTAGCACACTTATTCAAATATGATACCGCTCAAGGTACATTTGACGGAAGTGTCAAAATGCTGAAGAATGGTAAGATGAAAGTTGGAACAGACAGCTTTCAAGTATTTAGCGAAAGAGACCCATCAAAATTACCTTGGGGCGACTTAGGAGTGGACATCGTGCTAGAATGTACTGGTGTATTCCGTACAAAAGAGTCTGCAAGCCTTCACATCCAAGCAGGGGCCAAAAAAGTATTGATCTCCGCACCAGCCAAAGGTGATGATGTAAAAACTTTAGTTTGCGGTATCAATGATAAAGAACTTAAGAAAAGTGATGTAATCGTTTCTAATGCATCTTGTACTACTAATTGCTTGGCACCATTAGTCAAAGTATTAGACGAAGCATTCGGTTTAGAAAGTGGTTTATTCACCACGGTTCACGCTTATACTGCTGATCAGCGCATCCAAGATGCTCCTCACAAAGACTTAAGAAGAGCCAGAGCAGCTGCCTTAAATATCGTTCCTACCACTACAGGAGCTGCTAATGCAGTGATGAAAGTAATGCCTCAAGTGGCAGGAAAATTAACAGGTATTGCCGCTCGTGTACCAGTTATTACAGGTTCTTTAACAGATTTAACAGTCAACTTAAAGAAAAAAGTAACTGCTGAAGAAGTAAATGCCGCCTTCTTAGCTGCTAGCAAAAAAGGCTTAAAAGGAATCTTAGAGTACTCAACAGATCCATTAGTTTCGGTTGATATCATTGGGAATCCACATTCTTGTATCTTTGATTCTGGCATGACAATCAGCATGGGGAAAACAGTCAAAATTATTGGCTGGTACGATAATGAGATGGGCTTTTCTTCTCGTATGGTAGACATGTTATTGAAAATGAAAAAATACGTTTAATGATCAAAGCGAATGATTTTTCGTTTGAAGGAAAAAAAGCTTTAATACGAGTAGATTTCAATGTACCCCTTAGCGATAGCTTTGAAGTCAGAGATAATACTCGTATTAAAGCTGCTATTCCTACTATAGAAAAGATATTAGCAGATGGCGGTAGCGTTGTGCTAATGAGCCACTTAGGGCGACCTAAAAATGGCCCTGAAGATAAATACTCTCTTAGACATATAATTAGCGAATTAAGCAAATTGCTCAATAAGCCAGTTGACTTTGCCAATGATTGCGTAGGAACTGAAGCAAGCAATAAGGTAAAAGCTTTGCAAGCAGGGCAGTTACTCTTATTAGAGAATCTACGTTTCTATGCCGAAGAAAAGAAAGGCGATGAAACATTTGCCAAGCAATTAGCGGATTTAGGAGCAGACGTATATGTCAATGATGCCTTCGGTACGGCCCATAGAGCACATGCCTCTACCTTTACCGTAGCTCAATACTTCGCCAAAGAAAATCGAATTTGTGGACTCCTTATGTCTAAAGAAATCGAAAATGCCGAGCGAGTATTGAATAATGCCGAGCGACCTTTCACTGCCATCTTAGGCGGTGCCAAAGTATCCGATAAGATTCAACTCATTGAAAATCTAATGGATAGAGCCGATAATATTCTTATCGGTGGTGGAATGGCTTACACTTTCTTCCATGCCTTAGGCGGCAGCATAGGCAAATCTATACTCGAAGAAGATAAAGTAGAATTGGCTAAATCTCTCATTGAAAAAGCCAGAGATAATGGTACGCAATTGATTTTGCCAGTAGACTCCATTTTGGCTAATCAATTTGCAGCCGATGCCGAAACTAAAAATGAGTTTTCAGACGAAGTGCCTGCCGATTGGATGGCCTTAGATATAGGGGAAGTCGCTCGACAAACCTTTGCTAAGCACATCCTTGAGTCTAAGACGATTCTCTGGAATGGTCCAATGGGCGTTTTTGAGATGGAGCCTTTTCAACAAGGAACCATCAGTGTCGCCAAAGCAGTTGGAAAAGCCACAGAAAATGGAGCTTTCTCCTTAATAGGCGGAGGAGATTCCGTCTCAGCACTCAAAAATCTGAATTTAGAAGATCAGGTGAGTTATATCTCTACAGGAGGAGGAGCCATGCTCAAGTTCTTTGAAGGAGAAGAATTGCCTGCATTAAGCGTGCTCTCCTAACAAGGGCATAAAAATAATAATAAGGGCGTTCCCCAGCGCCATTTAAATGAATGGCGCTGGGGCGGGCTATCCGCTATTATGGGCCTGTTCAGCAGCTACTACGCTAAGGCACACTTGTCTTCCACTGCGTGGCAAGCCTGCGTGTGCCTAAGCTTCGTAAGCTACTTCACGACGTCCCATACCGCTCCTATCCCTAACGCAAAAAGTACGTTTTCATCATTATAGTCCTCCACCTCAGGATTTGTGAAAAGTTGACGAAGCTATTTTTTTGACTCGCAAGGCGAAAAACGAAGGCAACGCATCGCGTTGGTGAGGCTTTTTAACGCAGCGAGACGAGAAAATAGCTCATCAAAATTCACAAATTTCGATGTGGTGGACTATATATTCCCGCTAACATAATTAATTATCAATTAAATTTAAGCTTGAAATTTTATTATTTCCTCAAGGAATCCTAACTTTAATTAGTTGATTGATAAAATGATATGCTCTTAATGTACTAATATTAATGGCATGTTTAGAGAAAAGAAATCCTAATAATTATTATTTTTTACAACTTTTTAACAGTCGCTTTGTTTGCATTTGTTTTGAATAAGGCTTAAATTTATGGAACTCATTTAAAGTTTTATGGTGAAGCTGAAAATGAGCTATTTTTTTGTAGTTCAAGGCATTTTTGAGGTGCATAGCAACGCTACGTGCCGAAAAAATAACGCAGAAATACAAAAAAATAGCCATTTTCTAAGCCAGCAGAAAAACTTTAAACGAGTTCATAGTGCTGATTTATTACAATAGTTTTAATTTTCAAAACTTCTTATTTATTTATCATTTTAGTTAACGTAATTATTTTTCACCATATAGCACACCAATAAGTACTACTTAAATCATAAGGATCTGCCGCCCCCAATGGTAAATCCGATCAAAATTGCTGGAATTATGAGTACAATCCTTATCGCAGAAAAAGACGTGGAGAGGCTACGTCTACTACAAAAAGTCCTCGGAAGTGAACACCAATTAATAATCAAGCGAGACAGCAGACAAACTGCTAGATGGCTTCAAACCAATTGCCCAGATTTAATTATCGTAGATTTAATTCTGGATGACATTAATGGTATTCAATTAATAAAGTACATTCAAAACGATTTATGTTATCATGTTCCCATTATTGTAATGGCCACGAGAGGTATGAATAGAATAGCCAAAGAGGCCATTTGTGAAGGAGCAAGTGAATATGTCTTTATGCCAGATGAGTGTGAAGATTTACCTAAATTGGTCAAGGAGTGGTTACGATTAAAACCGAATAGAGGCTCCAAAGCTTCCTAGTGGGTAATAGCAAAAAAGGCTCGTAGTATTACTACGAGCCTTTTTTAATTCTTGCTTAGGAACGTTTAAAAAATAATTTCCACATTTAGCAGCTAATCTTTTGTACCAATACTTCGTTGAAAAGCCTTGCCGATGCGCTGCATCGCCTGCATTTTTCGCCTTGTCTTGATACAAAATATTTAGCTGCAAATACCAATCTTATTTTTTAAACGTCCCTTACTTTCTTTTCCAAGGTTTTCCGAAAGATTCGGGTCTTTTATCTTCTGTACAGAGATCGGCACCATCCGATCCTCCTATGAACAATTCCTGTCCAATGACTTGCAAAATATTATACTCAATTTTACAAGCGGAAGCAGGAGTGCTTAATCCTAAGCTTTTAAAAGCAGTATTAGTTAAGTTCTTAGCCTCATCAATTTTCCATTCCTCTTTTGTGAGTTCTAAAGCGTTTAAGGAGCTAATTGCTTTTTCGTTATGAGGTTTTATGCTAAGCTTATTATAGTAGAAATCCGTATTGAAAGCACCATTGATGATCGCAGAGCGGCCTTTTTGCTTAACATTACCACCAATAGTTGCAGTTAATAGTTTAGTCGTGAGGCTTTGATCAGTATAATAGGTGTACTTGATTTCCCAAGTTTTAGCAGTGCTAATATTGAGCTGTTGAGTAACGAAATTTTGCCCATTATTAATAGCAGGTAAATTTCTGAGAGGTGATTTTACCCATGAGTCATACATGCCAAATCCTTGGCTACGTACTTTTGGTTTTACATTAGTCTGGGCATTGAGTTCTACTTGGCCGAAGATAGCCAAAGACATGAATGCCACTAAAATGAATTTGATCATTATATTAGATTATTTATGATGCTTGGGGTATTTTAAGCAAAATTAGTGTTCAGTTGGCAAATATACAACTATTCTTCATCTTCAGTAAGAATGATTAAGGCTCTTTCTGCTAAGCTCCAAAAAGTTTCAGGATCGGTAATTGTGAGTAGTTTACCGTCTAAAGAGTAACTTTTTGTATCTCTTTCGGGAAGAATACGAATGATCTTTTTATTACAGAAGATAGCAGTATTTCGGTAATAGTTAATTTGATTTTTATCAGACATTCTCTTTAGAAAATCTTTTTTGAGTACTGCCTTTTCTGCTTTAACAGGGAATTGTTTAAAGAGGGAACGAAGTTCTTTGATGGGGCCTGTTACATAATAAGCTAGGGCGCATTCTTCTATAATATTATCTTTAGCTGCTAATTTCCTATAGGCTTCTTGTAGTTTTCGATATTGTTCTTTAGCATTTCCATCCTTAGACAATAGGTCATTGACTGATTGGTCATATTTAAAAATTAAATCAGCATTAACAGATTTAAGATCTTTTATGGTAATTGTATTATCGCGTATCTTTAGATCTAAGACAGCAATAGTGCTATCTTTTTCATCAATAGTGTTGAGTAAGTTTTTAACTCTATTTTCGAAAGAGCCTAAGCCATCATCATCATTTTTTTCTTCAATTTGATTTCGTAAAGTCAAAATGGTTTCTCTTAAAAAATTGATATCCTTAAGAATTGCCTCATATTGTTTTGTTCTCGGTCTACCACTTGTTAATGTTTCAAATAGTTGTCCTTTTAGAATGTTTTCCTGGCTTACTAATGCCTTAATAGTATCTTCAATTTCATTGATAAATTGTTCTTTTAGAACTAGGTCTTCTAAATGAGCATTCAATTCTTTATTGATTTCAATATTCTTATTGAGTCGATCTTGTAATTTTTGTATCTCTTCATTAGCTCCTTGATTATTATCTTTAGGTGTGCATTGAAAGAGAAAAAATACCAGAAAAAGTAAAGTCGTTAAATAAATTAGTCTCATATTAGTTTGGTTGATAGTAGTTTGTCGTATTTGCTAAGGACTAGTTCCTTAATAAATATTTAATAGATCTATTCCAATCGTCTGTTATGATTTTTGATTATTAATTTGAATGGTAGACCTCATTTTCCAGTCTAAATTATTTTGATTAGATTGGATAATGATTTTGCCATTATTACGGCTAATGTTACCAGATATAAAGGAGAATTTTTCTTGATCTATATAAAAGTCATCAAAACTAATTCGAGGATTTTTGCCATTGATATTTCCAGAAAGTTCGTGATTACCATTAATATTTACTCCACGATTTTGCTTATAATTAATATTGTAATTGAAAGTTATAGTATTTTCTGAAACTTGTTGTACATTAAAAAACTTGATTCTAAATGTTTTTTCGGTATTGTTATTTAGGTAACCGCTAAATATCATTCCTTCAAAATCTTTCGCTTGCCAATTAGCACTTTCACCAGCATTAGCATTAGTTGGAATGATGATAGAATTTTGGTTTCGATTAGCCGATGGAATTTTGGCGATTACCTCACTTGAATTAGAAATCTTCTTTTGATAAAATGAGTTTAGGTCTGCCCCTTGAAAGTATAGAAATGCTCCTACGAGTGTTAAGCCAAGTAATAACATTGAACTATATAAAAATTGATTATTAGATTGTAATTTTTGTTTAAACTGATTTTTTACGTGCTCATCTGTACTTTTACTTGTAAACAGAGGTGTTTCGTCAGCGATTTTACTTTGTGCATCAGAAAATAATAATTGATAAAATTCCTTCGTATTAGGAATGTCATTGGGTAGGTTCAAAGTATAAATGCCTTTATCAAGCACTAATTTTTTTTCTATTTTATTTTCGTGCAGATAAGGTTCTAGTGTTTTTTCTAAAGAGTATTCTAACTTGTATTTAGTTGGATAACTTTGGTGTAAAAAATTTAATAGTTTTAATTCATAGGATGTTTTGCTATCTAATACCTTAAACAGAAAATTCTCGCTTGACAGCAAGGCATTGAATAAACCATTTTTTTGATAATCTTTACTCATATCAGACAATTGCTCATAATTGAAAAGTGTAGAATTCGCCATTTGTTTAAGGGCGTATTCATTAATTTCATTAGCGAGTAGATAGAAATTATCTTTATTGTTTAATTTGCTTAATATATTTGGCAAATCTAGGACCAAGTTTTCGTATTCAAAGTCAAAATCGTATTCGATTTCAAATGCTTTGAAGTAAGCATAAATACTTTCTCTAAATCCTACAAATAGAGCATAGTCATTTTTCTTATGTTCACTAAATCTCTGAACAAGAAGGTCAATTTCAAGTTTTGGTTGGCAGACAGTATGAAGGCTGTTTTTAAAGAAGTCTTTTAATTCAGGACTCTTTATTAAGTGGGCTTGCTGAAGGTGTAAAGTACAATACTCAGATAAAGGTATAAAAAAAACTTTTTTTAGAAAAGAAATATCTTCATCATTATACAGTAATTCGACTCCTTGTAAAGAAAAATCAAACTCAAATAGAGCTAAATGTATATTATTGGCATTTATATGCCCCCAATTTTCGAGTATTCTCCCTAATAGGATGGCAAAATTCTCTCTGAGGCGTTTTTCATTAAGGGGAATTTGGTGTTGATTTAGGTTAATAGGTTGAAAAGGGATCAATAAACGGATAATTGATGCCTTTAATAAAGATACAGCTTTTTTGTTGTTATAGGAATCCAGCACATTGTTGAGGGCTTTTCTTTGAGGCACAGGAAGTCCGTTTAGCCAATTTTGGAATTGAGAGAAGTTATTAGCATCCTCTAATAGTTTCTTTTTCCACTGACTATCCCTTTTCAAAAAACGTACAAAATCGGTCTTTGTCTCTAATTTATACCCTTCCAAATTCATCTACACACAAGATTTGGACACTTAAAAAGCTAATACGGCATTAAAATAAATAAAGGCGTGAACATATCCAAATCTTGAAACAAATAACTCAGAAAGTAGAGTGTATAAGTTAAATTTGATAATTATAGCTTTCTAAGTAGTTGAAGGTAATTATTCATGCATTCTTGATGAGCTTATTTTTAGCTTAGGCAAGGCGGTTTTCGCCAGTAATAGCAGAGCTATTGCTAAGAAAAGCAACGCAGTATAAGCTAAAAATAAGCCATCAGAACTGCCGAAATAATTAACTTTAGCTACTTAAGCGCTTTCTTCTAATTTGGCTAACTCTGCGGCTATTTTTTCTTTATCGATAGTAGGGTAACTCATATTTAGAGATTCTAATGTCTCTACCAGTTTTTTTGCGATTAGATACTCCTTATACCACTTCTGATCTGAAGGAACCATCATCCACGGCCTTCCCTCAGGACTGCAATGTTCAAATACATCTTGATATACCTGTCTGTAAGCGGGCCAGCTTTTGGCTTCTAATAAATCCCCTTCATTATATTTCCAGTTTTTTCTTGGTATCTCCAAACGTTCTCTAAAGCGTTCTCTTTGTTTCTCTTCAGAAATGTGTAAGTAAAATTTGAGAATTTTAGTGCCTCTTTCCTCTAAAAGTTCTTCAAAAGAATTGATAATGGCAAATCGACGATGAGCTAAGTCATCATCAACCCAACCCTTAACACGAGTGATTAATACGTCTTCATAATGTGATCTATTGAAAACTTGAATCATTCCTTTAGCAGGAGTATGTTTGTGGACTCTCCATAAGAAATCATGAGCCATTTCCTCTTCTGTTGGTTTCTTGAATGAATGTAATTTCATACCATGAGGATTGACAGATTTCAATACTTTTTTGACAACCCCATCCTTACCACTTGTGTCCATGCCTTGTAATACAATCAGAATACTATGCTTTCCTTCAGCATATAACATGGCTTGTAAGTCTTTCAGTTGATCGACATAATCATCCGTTATTTTTTCGATCTCATCCTTATCTAAGTCCTCTGGAGCTCTTGTTGATAGCTCATTTAAAATTATTTTACTCATATTATAGCATTGATTGATTTGATAAATAAGAATAGTAAAATTAAAAAAAATAATAAAAATAAGTTGCTTTTATTATAACAAAGTATGCTCATTTAGCTATTTGTTTGAAAATTCAATCTTAGCATTCTTAAGAAGATAAATTTTTTGGCTTATTTTATACATATAAAATCAAAAAATTAATAATTATTATCGCTACATTTACAATCAATAACAGGAGATATAATTAAAGGAATACACTTATTTGTTAAGTGTTTTGATAATTTATTTAATTCGAAAATATATAGTTCCCATTTAGTTTGTTTTCGTCTATACAATGTTTAATACAAGAACGCTTTAAATTCAGAATTTTGAAAAGAGTTACCTTAATAAGACATGCGAAGTCCAGTTGGAAATCCCCTGGATTAGAAGACTTTGATCGCCCACTGAATAAAAGGGGATTACGAGCGGCACCAATAATAGGAGATTATTTAAAAGAACATAATATTCCCGTAGATATTATTTTGAGTAGCCCCGCTAACAGAGCCCAAACGACTGCTAAAATAATTGCTTCAAGATTAGATTATCGAGAAGATAAAATAGTAATGGAAGATGGCCTTTATAATTTTTCTGATGAGGATGAAGTATTGGATATCATACAATTACTAGATGATAAGTATAAGAATATTATTGTGTTTGGGCACAATCCGACTTTTACATTTTTAGCGAATAAGCTTAGCGATCATTATTTTGATAATATCCCAACTTGCGGAGTGACAAGCTTTGAGCTAGCTATTGATGAATGGGCTAAAATTTACGAAGCAAAGTCAGTACTAAGTTTCTATATATTCCCTAAAATGCTCTCAGACGATCTATAATAAACTAAGGTATTCCCCAAATTTTGTAAATTTGTTGCTAAAGGAGTTCATTAAAGAAAGCAATAATTATGAAAATCAAGGAAGACCTTTATATCAATCGCGAACTAAGCTGGTTAGCTTTTAATGAGCGAGTCTTACAAGAAGCAGGAGATCAATCTGTTCCATTACTTATGCGTTTGAAATTTCTGGGAATATTCTCCAGTAATTTAGATGAATTCTTTAGAGTACGAGTCGCTACGCTTAAGCGAATATCTAAAGTAAAGGGAGCTCGATCAACATTGGGCTTTAGCCCCAAAAAAATATTAGAGGAAATTCAAAATATTGCGGTAGAACAGCAGGCTAAATTTGAACGAATTTTTCAGAGTTTACTGACCGAATTAGCCAAATATCAGATATATGTAATCAATGAAAATCAGTTGACGGATGAGCAAGGATTGAAAGTAAAAAACTTCTTTCATCGGAAAGTTCGTCCTTTATTAGTCCCCTTGATGATAGACTCCATGAAATTTCGCCCCAATCTAAACGATGGGTCTATTTACTTGGCTATTTATATGATTAAAGGAGGGGGAACAAAAAAGCGTTATTCCTTAATTGAGGTGCCAAGAAATATTGATCGTTTTTTTATTATGGATGAGCATGATGGGAAATATATCATATTGATTGATGATGTGATACGCTACTGTTTGAATGATATTTTTTCTATGTTTTCTTATGAGCGTTTGAGCGCGTATACTATCAAGATTACCAAAGACTCAGAATTAGAGATAGATTTAGATATATCAAAAAGCTTTGTTGATTTAATGTCTGATAGTATTAAGCAGCGTAAAACGGCAAGTGCAGTACGTTTTATTTATGATAAAGAGATGCCCAATGATTTATTGACCTTTTTACAAAAGAAATTGAAAATAGGCAAAAGGGATAATATTATTTCAGGGGGCAGATACCATAACTTTAAGGACTTTATGGGATTCCCAAAGCTTGGTCCTAAAAAATTAAGTATTCAAAAGTTTCCTCCCTTAGAACATCCAGATATTAACCCGTATAGAAGCTTTTTTAAAAGATTAAAGAAAAAGGATGTAATGCTTCACTATCCTTACCATTCTTTTTTACCAATGCTTGATTTTTTGAGAGAGGCAGCCATTGATCATAGAGTAGAATATATTTATATCACACTTTATAGAGCAGGTAGTCAGTCACAAATAGTCAACGCCTTGATTAATGCTCATATGAATGGTAAAAAGGTATTAGTTGTGATAGAGTTATTAGCTCGTTTTGATGAAGAAGCGAATATTTATTGGACAAGAATATTGAGTGAAGCTGGTATTAAGGTACTGCATGGCCCTAAAGATATGAAGGTGCATTCCAAAATCTGTTTAGTAGGTAGGAGAGAAGCTTCTAAGATCGTTAGATATGCTAATTTTAGTACGGGTAATTATAATGAGGATACCGCAAAACTGTATGCAGATGATAGCCTTTTTACATCGCATCCTGGTATCACCTTAGAAGCAGAACAAGTATTTTCCATTATTGAAAAGAAAGATCCTCTAAACTTTCGTTTTCAGCATTTATGGGTAGCACCTTACTATATGTTTGATCATATTAGTAAGCGCCTTGATATTGAAATCAAAAATGCTCAGGAAGGAAAAGAGGCCTATATTATTGCTAAGCTCAACAATCTAAATGATGAGGGAATTATTAAAAAGCTATATAAAGCATCAAAAGCTGGGGTTAAGGTCTTCTTAATCATTAGAACTATTTGTTCTTTAAGAGCAGGAGTAAAAGGTTTAAGCGAAAATATTATAGCGATTAGTATCGTAGACAAATATTTGGAACATTCAAGAATAGTGATTTTTGCTAATAATGGAGATGAAAAATATTATCTCTCTTCGGCTGATTGGATGGAGCGTAATATTCATAGAAGAATCGAGGTCGCTTGTCCTATATACGACGAAGGGATACAGCGGGATCTGAAAAAAATGCTTACCTTGCAGTTGAGAGATAATGTGAAAGCAAGGTATCAAGGAGCTGACGTTCAAAATAAATATAAACGAATTGGAGATGAGAAAATACGCTCTCAAAACGAGATATATAATTACTTTGCTAAAAAGTTAAAATCTTAAGTAGCACCTTGTGAGAAATTATCTTTATTATAATTAACCCAAAAAAATAAGATGTGGCTTTAGGAGCAATTGATATTGGATCAAATGCAGTTAGACTATTAATAGCAGAACCTTATGAGGATGCAGATGCATTTAAAAAAGTAAAATTATTTAGATTACCTGTTCGATTAGGTTTAGATTCATTTACAGAAGGATTTATACAAGAAGGAAACCAAACGAAATTAGTTAAAGCACTTAAAGCGTTTAAGCTGCTGATGGAGGTCTATGAGGTTGAAGATTATAGAGCTTTTGCAACCTCCGCCTTAAGAGAAGCTAGCAATGGGGAGAAGGTCATTTCTTTAGTAAAGAAAAAGGCAAAGGTCGATATTGAATTGATCAATGGTAAGGAAGAAGCTCGTATTATCTTGAATAATAAAGCGAGCAAATTTATTGACGATCGATTCAAATATCTTTACGTAGATGTAGGAGGAGGTAGCACGGAAATATCCTTACTTTATCAAGATCGAATGGTCGTTTCGGAATCGTTTAGAATAGGAACGATTCGACTACTTAAGGAACAAGTAAAAGATGCTGAATGGAAACGGATGGGAAAGTGGCTATCTCAGCATATTTTAGAGGAAAACCCACTGGCGATCTTAGGTTCTGGTGGTAATATCAACCGAATTTTTAAGCGAAGTCAAAAGAAATCAGGGGACGCTTTGGTCTATGATGAAATTCTTAGAGAGCATCGTCTATTATACTCCATGAGTATAGAAGAAAGAATTAGATTAGAAGACCTCAATCGGGATCGTGCAGAGGTAATTGTTCCAGCCTTAGACATCTTTTTGTTTGTCATGGATAGAACGAAAGTATCGAAAGTTATTGTCCCAAAAATTGGTTTGTCTGATGGGATTATTTGGGATATGATGACAAAATCAAAACCGAAATCTAAGTCTAAGTAGGGAGAATTAAAAAATATTATTATGCGGATTATTTTTATGGGTACCCCTCAGTTTGCAGTGGCGAGTTTGGATATATTAGTTCAAAACGGATTGAATGTTGTGGCGGTTATAACTGCGACAGATAAGCCTGCTGGTAGAGGAAAGAAACTGAGCGAATCGCCAGTTAAAAAATATGCCTTAGCGCATGATATACCGATCTTACAACCTAAGAACCTAAAGAGCAAAAAATTCTTAGCCACCTTAGCTTCTTATCAAGCAGACTTACAAGTAGTAGTCGCTTTTAGAATCTTACCAGAAGTGGTGTTTGATATGCCACCTCTTAAAAGTTTTAATCTTCATGCTTCTCTCTTGCCTCAATATAGGGGAGCAGCTCCTATCAATTGGGCGGTGATGAATGGAGAAAAAGAATCTGGTATTACTACCTTCTTTATCCAAAAACATGTAGATACGGGTAAGATTATCTATCAAGATAAAGTGGCCATCACAGATGAAATGAATGCTGGCGAACTACATGATAACTTAATGGAAAGAGGAGCTGAATTGGTATTGAAAACCGTGAAAGCAATAGAAGCGGGTGATTATCCCCAAGAGGAGCAAGTCATAGAAGGGGAGTTAAAAAAAGCACCCAAAATATTTAAGGAAGATTGTGAGATTGATTGGTCTAAAACTACGGAAGAAATTTATAATCATATTAGAGGCTTAAGTCCTTATCCTGCGGCTTTTACTTTTTTGGGAAACAAGCGCTTGAAAGTATTTAAAACAGAGAAAGAAATAGCAGCGCATGATTTAGAAGGAGGAAGTTTGAAAACAGATGAAAAGACCTTCTTGAAAATGGCTACAGCTGATGGCTTTATTCATTTAAAAGAGATTCAATTAGAAGGAAAGTCGAGATCGAAAATAGAAAATTTCTTGCGTGGTTATAGATTCTCATAACCACTTTTGTCTTCTAAAGAAGAATACTAATATTGTTACTAAGATAAAAGAGATCAATATCATATAGAGATAGGTATATTGATGCCCATCAAATGGTAAATTCACATTCATACCATAAAAACTCGCCACTAAGGTCGGTACCATTAAGATAATGGTTACAGAGGTCAAACGACGCATTACAATATTCAGATTATTGGAAATGATGGAGGCAAAAGCATCCATCGTCCCATTGAGGATATTGGAATAAATATGCGACATTTCTAAGGCCTGTCCTGTATCGACTATGATATCTTCTAAGAAATCCACCAACTCTTCATTTTCTCTTATTTTAAGGAAATCTGTTCGCTTGATTTTCATATAGAGTAGCTCGTTGGTTCGTAGGGAGGTTACGAAATAGACCAAACTCTTTTGTATATCTAACATCTTGGATAGTTCGCTATTTCTGCTTGAATTGTAAAGCTCCTTTTCGTAGATATTACGTTGGTGATTGAGGTTTTTTAGGAATTGGAGATAGTGGACGATATTGCGCTCAAACATGAGTAGTACAAAGTGGCTATGGGATTGTGTATCAAAGCTTCGGGATTGGTTGGCTAAGAAATGGTCAATGACTGGATTTTTAAATTTGCTAATCGTTAGAATATAATCGTCTACCTCAATAATACCAATTGGAATGGTTAAGTAGAGGGCTCCTTCCTCTTCCATTTCATTTTTGATAGGCGAGTTAATGATAATCAATTGTACCCCATCTTCTTGTTCATACCTTGGTCTTTCATCAAAATCCAGTGAGTCATCCACATAATCGATAGGAATATCGAGCTTTCGACTGATAGCTTCTAGCTCCTGACGTGTGTAAGGAGGGTAGATGTTTATCCAGCAGCCTGGCTCCATTTCCTCTAACTCTTCGAGTATATGTGCTTTGGTTTTGAAAATCTGAATCACAAGTCAAATTTGATTAGGGGTTAAGTTTATAAGTTTCTGATAGTTATAGTCCACAAAAGACAAAACTTGGACTGTCAAGGACTTATAAATTTAACCATTAGGGTTATTGGGTGTTTGCGCAAGGGATAGAAGCGGTATGTGGCGTCTATGCTGCGACCTACGAAACTTAGGCACGCGCAGGCTCCAATAAGAGACAAGCGGGCCTTAGTGTAGTGGGAGCAGCATAGCCACATGAGAACGGACAGCCCGACCGAGCCACTTGTTGATTTGTTGAATTTTGATTTGTTGATTGATTTTTTTTAAAAAGGGAACAATTGAAGAATACGAGGCGAGGGAAGCCCCAAATTTAAGTATAGATAATTGGGATGATTATATCGGAACGGCGCCCTATATTAGGATGGGTATTTAGATAGGCTAAGAAATATTTGTTGGACTTTTTGTAGAAAATTATTTTTTAGAAAAATCTACTTCATTGCTTTAGCTAAAATTTTATCATACCTGTTATCCATGCAAACGCTTATATCTGTCGTAATAAATTTTCCATTTAAGAATAAGCTAAAAATAGTCGCAGGGCTAGGGGCATTCTGAGCTTCTT
>JAHDDN010000599.1 GCA_020629335.1 Chitinophagales bacterium
ACTAAGCTACGTAAGCAGCTTCATCACGCCACATACCGCTTCTATCCCTCGCGCAAAATCATGAGTCAAAATATTATCTTACACCTATATTATTTACGCATTATTGGAGGCGGAGTCATAGTAATCTCCCCATTATTTAAAACATAGTAAAGATTACCCTTTTTCCAAAATGTATCAGGAATACCAAATTTAAGATTCTCTTCTTTTGCTTTCTTAACAGCTTTATTTGCAATTCGAATTATATTTGCCAATTCGATATAAAGTTTATCATTGCTAAGCTTATCTACTTTTTTCATAATCTAATTTCTTGAAATTTTTTAAATAGTATTTCATTTTCTATACTGAATTCTTCCTTATCACCAATTGCTACTTGTTGAAAACTATCTTCTCCATTATACAAAAGATGCCATTCATCAACCAATTGAGTAAAATTTTTCCAAAAGTTTTCTTTACTTCTATAGAATCTCCTGATGATATCAATTCTTGGTACATCATGACCTCCTTTAATAACTCGACTCTTCACTCTTTCAACACATAATTCTGCATCATCAAGAAAGATATAGATAATTTTCACGTTAAATCCTGATTCTTTTGCTTTAACAGCTACTTTATTAATATAGGTTCCTGAAAGTGTTGTTTCTATTACAAAACTTACTCCTTCCATAATATTTTGATTTAACCGACTAAAAAAGATTCTTCCAGCTTTAATCAAAACATTTTTCTTTCCTTGAATCTCTAATTCTTTTGCTATTTCATCAGCATTCAAAAAATCGAACCCTAATTCCTCCACATAAGGCAATGCGAAGGTCGTTTTACCTGACCCATTAGCTCCCGCTATTATAATTAATTGTTTATCTGCCACTTGTAACTATATTGATAGTAGTTTAAATCCCAATATACTCAATTTGGAGGATTTTCTGATTTCATTCTATTAATTTCTTACCATCCATGTATATTTTTCTAATTAAATCGCTGTAGCTCTGTGCTTTATTTTTTTTATCTCCTGAAGAATTTCTGTTCTAAGATAATATACTAATTCAGGAAATATGGATTGAAGTTTAGTCCTTTGATTCAAATTGATTTTATCAGAAGAAAATCAATTACTGAAAACTAATCTTCAAATTTTTCAAAAACAATATCCAAAGCAATGCCTGCTATTTTTGAAGCTAAACTGATGCAATCTAAATAGGGCTTTATATTTTTATCGATACTGATGAGATTACTGTAGAAAACAAGATTAGTTATTTGATGTTTCACCAACTGATCTGCGACTATTTTTGAATGTTTTTCTATTTCACTATTCACTAGTAAGTGATCGTAGTATTCAATTTTTTCATTACAATTTAATATTCCATACTTCCCTGATAGAATATAAAATTCCAAATCTTTACTCTTTGCATCCTGATAAACACTTATGATCCTATTGCTCTTATAGCGCTCTATGGCTGCTAATAAGTTGGGGGATATGTCCTTGCCCGCAGAACAATAAGTACAATATACAGTCAACGTCTATAATTTTTATGGTAAAATTAATGATCAAAAGCGAGATACTTGCCATACAAAAATGCTATTGTATAGTCCTCCACCTCAGGATTTGTGAAAAGTTGACGAAGCTATTTTTTTGACTCGCAAGGCGAAAAACGAAGGCAACGCATCGCGTTGGTGAGGCTTTTTAACGCAGCGAGGCGAGAAAATAGCTCATCAAAATTCATAAATTTCGATGTGGTGGACTATAACTCTACTATTACTTCATTTTTACGATTCAGTACTTCATAAGGTGGATTGTAACCTAAAAAATAAAATTTGTTAGTGTATGAAATTCCTTCGGCATCTAAAGCGGCCATTAATTTTTCTTTATATTGATTGATTTTTTCATCATTAGCCCAACCGCCAAAACTGATAGCTGCGACTGTTTTGGCAGGTTCTTCCCTAAATTCAATCTGTGATTGATTAGGCTTAGGGAGTGACTCTTTTTGAAATTTTTTAGGCACCATAAACATCATTGTTGTGGAATCCTCTAAAGACATGGACACAGGCGAAGTCATGGCAATTTTTTCGTTTCTTTCATTTCCACCGAAAATGTAGCCAGCTAAGATGGAAAAGCCTTTTCTGGACGCTACTTTATACTCATTCATAGAAAGTTTAACCGAGGTAAACAAACTTGCCTCATAAGTTCTGATTTCAAAGCTGCTGTATTTTTTATCGACGACATAAGGATAGGTTTCAATATCTTTTTGTCCACTCATGGCAAATATTTGTATGGTGATAAAGCCTAAAAAAATTATTCCAATTATGATTAATAGTACTTTCATTGTTTAGCTTTCTTTTGTAATTTCTTTAACACTACAGTTCAAACCTTAAATTGTTCAGTATTTTGTCCTTGCAATTTTTATGAACGTTGCGGTGATTGGGGATCTTGAGGTGATTGAGGAGGCGGACGTTTCGGTGATTGGGGAGGACATTCCGGTTTTGGAGGCGGACGTTGCGGTGCAAGGTCCCTACGGGGATTTTTATACCCTTTCTAAT
>JAHDDN010000087.1:0-6524 GCA_020629335.1 Chitinophagales bacterium
CATTTTTTGAAGATAATAACTTATCTTGGGGGAGGAGTCTGTCCAAACTTTAAAAGTATTTATTTCAATTAAAAATTTGAACGAAGCCCCCTTCCCTGAATTAACATACAGATTCATACTAAGTAAATCAAAATAATTGGTATAACATTCATTAAACGCCTCTCAACACAACCCAAAAATCAATTTATTGTGATTTTTTCACAAAAAATTACTTTTCAACCCTAAAAGCGATATATTTGTGAAAAAATCACAAAAATGTTACTTCAATTTAATATAGAAAACTATCTCTCTTTTAAAGAAGAGGCTAGTTTGAGCCTTATTGGAAATAAGGCGACCAAAGAACATGAAGCGGAGAATATCACTTTCAGGAAGGATATGAAAATATTAAAATCTGCGGTGGTGTATGGAGCCAATGCAAGTGGTAAAAGTAATCTTTTTTCAGCCATGATCTATATGAAAAAAGTCGTTCTCAATTCCTTCAAAAATGCGATTTCAGAAAATACTACAACTACAAAATCAACTGCTTTTTTACTCCATCCAAAAACGAAAGACGAGAGTTCTTTTTTTGAGGTAATTTTTATTGCTAATAATACTCAGTATAGATATGGGTTCGAAATCAATAAAGGGATTATTGAGGCGGAATGGCTACACTATGTTCCCAACAAAATAGAGACGACTCTATTTAGTAGAGAAGGGCAAGAAATCAAAATCAATAATGCTAAATTTGGAGAAGGAAAAATGTTAACAGATAAAACAAGAAAGAATGTTTTGTTTCTTTCTGTTTGTGCGCAGTTTAATGGTGAAATTTCTAACTTAATTATTGCTTGGTTTAAAAATATAAACATCATTTCTGGTGTGGAAGATCGGAGCTTCGGCGGATATACGACTAACAAAATTAAGACTGACAAAAACTTTAGAAAATGGGTCAATAACTTTATTGATTTTTTGGAGATCACCAAACTTTCTGTTGAAGATGAAAGCATTGCTAATGTAAATATCAATGAGCTTGGTATAGCCAATGATAAAATAGAAATAAAAGATTTCCTAGTAGCCATCACTAATCTGCAAAAAAAGCAAAAAACAAAAAGCACCTTAAAATCGTGGCATAAGGTATACGATGATAATAAAGTTTTGGTAGATACGGTCGCTTTTGATTTTAAAATGGAGTCCAAAGGATCTCAAAAGTTGATTTATTTGCTTGGCCCCATTTATGATTCTTTGAAAAATGGACGAATTCTTTTCATTGATGAATTAGATTCACGATTTCATTCTATTCTGACCAAACACTTACTCAAAATATTTCACGAAGGAAATAAAAATAATGCTCAGTTTGTCTTCGCTCTACATGATCCCTCTTCTATGGAAAATGACTGCTTTAGGAGAGATCAAATTTATTTTATAGAAAAAGATCAATACGGAGCCTCTTCCCTTTATGCTTTACTAGATTATAAAAAGGTTCGCAATGATGAAAAATTCAGTAAGAATTATTTAAAAGGTAATTACGGAGCCGTGCCCTATATGCAAACACTTAATGACACAATGTCAGAAGTCTATGGGAAGGGCGGGTAGATCGTATTTTTAGATAAAGAACATGAGTTTTATCCCAGTAAAAAGAGAAACACATAAAAAAGCGTCGGAATAAATTCGACTTGTGCCTTCAGCACATTTTCATAGAAGGTTGCAATAATATATTCATCATTACATATTCATCATTACACATTCATCATTATGCATTAATCATTAATCATTATGCATTAAAATGCGCAAGGGATGGTAGTGGTATGTGGCGTGATGAGGTAGCTTATGGAGCTTAGGCAGACGCAGGCTGGCCCGCAGGGCAGACAAGTATGCCTTAGCGGAATAGCTGCCGAATAGCCACATAAGAACGGACAGCCCGACCATGCGCCTTCGGCGAATGCGTAATGCATAATGATGAACGATGAATGGGGATTGGCTGTGCCGTTTGTTTTACGAGCGCATGGATGCGCCCAAATTAATGATATAAAAATAATAAAGTGAGCGATACCAAAAAACCATCGATCCAAATAGAAATCTGTGCGAACTCCTACCCTTCTGCTGTGGCAGCTCAAAAGGGTGGGGCTAATCGAATTGAGCTTTGTGCTAATTTGCAGGCGGGAGGAACTACGCCCAGTGCTGGAACGATACAGCTTTGTACGCAACAGCTTTCATTGGAGGTGTTTGTGTTGATTCGGCCTCGTGTGGGTGATTTTTGTTATACGGATGAGGAATTTTATTGTATGAAAGCGGATATTGCTTTTGCTAAATCGGCAGGTGTGCATGGTATTGTGAGCGGAATATTAAATACGGATGGCACGATTGATGTGCTTAGAACTAAGGAATTGATGGCCTTGAGTGCTCCGCTCCCATTCACTTTTCATCGGGCATTTGATAAATGTCCTGATGCGATGGCTGCTTATGATACATTGCGAGAAATGGGGGTGCATCGCCTTCTCACTTCTGGACAGGCGCCTACTGCATTAGCAGGGAAAGAGCTGCTCAAAAGCTTAGTAGAGCGCTCTCGAAATGGCGGCCCTATCGTTATGCCTGGTGCTGGAATTAATGCTCAAAATATCAGTGAATTAGCGGAATATACTCAAGCGACAGAATTTCATTTTTCTGCTAAGAGCCTTATTCGCTCGAATAATAAAGCCTTAGATACTGCCGTTAGCTTTGGTGGAAGTATGGAAGTGCCTGAAAATAATTACTATCAGACTGATGACGATTTGGTTAAAAGGGTAATGAAAACTTTGAAGAACGAAATTTAAGAGCTAAATTGTAGGATAAGTAATGATAAAACGAATTAAATAGCAAATCATGAAAAATTACTTTTTAATTATATTGGTCGCCTTATTGGCGCTCTCTTCTTGTAAAAAAGATAGAGTAGGTGAAATAGAATTGCCAAGGGGATTCATTGAAAATGATTGGGATGCGACTTTAGAAGCGGCTCAAGATAATGACAGAAATGTATTTGTTCATTTCTATGCTTCTTGGTGTACTAAGTGCGCTCAGCTAAAAGAAAATACCCTCAATGATCCTAGTGTGGAAGATTATCTATATGATAATTTTGTCAGTGCTTCATTAGATAAGGAAGAAGGTAGAGGCTTGGAATTATTTGAAGAACATGATCTTACGGCTATGCCTGCTCTTTGTGTCTTTGATAAAGATGGCAGCTTGATAACAGTTCATTATGGAAAGTTAGATCCTGCACCATTTTTAGAATGGATACAGGAATTCGAGTAAAGGTAACTATTCAGCATCAATCAATTTGGGCCTAAAAATGATCTTTTGCCGCCATACTTCCGCTTTTTTGCGCCCAATAGCGCTGCTATTAAGCTTAAAAAGAGCGTCGTCTGACAACAAAATCTCTATTTTTATCCTCCAAAGCATTAATGCTGAACAGTTACAAAACAATAAAAAAGGGCCTGCTAAAAATAGCAGGCCCTTTTTTGTTTTCTACTTAATCAAAGTAATATTTCCTTGTGCTTCATAATCTTGATCTCCTACAAAAATAGCTCGCACATAATATACATATACGCCCATTTCTTGCCCTTCTCCTTTATAACTTCCATCCCAACCAAAGTCAACATCCTTGCTATAAAAAATTCGTTCTCCCCAACGATTATAAACCATAAATTCTAACTCGATTACTTCACTCTGAGGAATTAAGCGGAATACATCATTCACCCCATCTCCATTTGGAGAAAAAGCATTCGGAATAGAGAAAGTTGGCAGCTTGGGGCGCTCCACAAAGATCGTTATTTCATCAGAGGCATTGCAATTATTTTCGTCAATAATATTGACGGTATAAGTTGTAGTCTCACGCGCAGTAAAAATCGGTGATGGACAATCAACACAATCTAAATCAGTAGCTGGGCTCCAATTATAAAGAATATTATTTTCTGTATTGGTATTGGCAAATAGCTCAACACTCATACCCGTCTCTACTGTTATATCATCTCCTGCATCTACTTCTAAAATATCTGGCTCGCTAATTACGATACTTTCTTCTAAGACACAATCATTCATATCTTTGATAAATAAAGAATAGACTCCTGCGGATAAATCTGCAAATTCTGCCCCTGCTTGATATTGGACACCATCTAATGAATAAGTATAAGGAGGCGTTCCGCCATTTGCTCCATCAATAATGATACGTCCATTTTCGTCTCCATAGCAAAGTACATCTTCTGCGACCCAAGTCCAATCTAATTCTACTCCTAAGACATTTACCGTAATGGTAGAATCACAATTAGTGTTAGTTTCATAGCTGAATATTTGGCTATCATTAGGGAATAATTCTACTCCATCAAATATAAAGCTCTCTCCTCCACAAAGAGTTGTATCTATCGTCAACTCATAATTAGTTAAGGCGGTCAAACTAACGATCAATATTGAATCACAATTATTCGAATCAGTATAAGTGAAAAATTCTGTGTCCCCTGGCATTATTTCAATGCCATCAAACATAAATATTTCGCCTTCACATACGCTAGTATCTACCGTACTACTATAGCTTGGATATTCATTCACATTAATAGTCAATATTGAATCACATCCACTAGCAGCTACTAAGTTTAAATCGGTTGAAGTATTAGGGAAATATTCTATTCCATCTATCATCAAAGAAGTATTGACACAAGTATTGGTATCTATAACGGCTGTAATACTTTCAACCGTTGAAAGCGTAATGCTCACTATTGAATCACAACCGGCACTACTCACATAAGTAAAGTCCGTCGGGACATCTGCGACTAAATCTACTCCTTCGATAGTAACGATACTTCCGATACAAGCACTTGTATCTGCCACTGTATAAATAGCTGCTGTTTCTATAACCGTAATCGTCGCTATCGAATCGCAACCAGCACTGCTTACATAAGTAAAGTCCGTTGGAATATCCGCTGGAACAACCGTACCATCTATTTCTACAGGAACGCCTTCGCAAGTAAGTATTTCCGTTGAACTGTTAACTACAGCGGTTTCTATGACGGTAATCGTAGCTATTGAATCACAACCGGCACTGCTTACATAAGTAAAGTCTGTTGGAGTATCCGCTGGAATCACTGTACCATCTATTTCTACAGAAACGCCTTCGCAAGTAGATATCTCCGTTGAACTGCTAACCACTGCAGTCTCTATAACAGTAATCGTAGCTATTGAATCACAACCGGCACTGCTTACATAAGTAAAGTCTGTTGGAGTATCCGCTGGAATCACTGTACCATCTATTTCTACAGAAACGCCTTCGCAAGTAGATATCTCCGTTGAACTGCTAACCACTGCAGTCTCTATAACAGTAATCGTAGCTATCGAATCACAACCTGCACTACTTACATAAGTAAAGTCCGTTGGAGTATCGACTGGAACAAACGTACCATCTATTTCTACGGGAACGCCTTCGCAAGTAAGTATTTCCGTTGAACTGTTAACCACTGCGGTTTCTATGACGGTAATCGTAGCTATTGAATCACAACCGGCACTACTTACATAAGTAAAGTCCGTTGGAGTATCGACTGGAACAAACGTACCATCTATTTCTACGGGAACGCCTTCGCAAGTAAGTATTTCCGTTGAACTGTTAACCACTGCGGTTTCTATGACGGTAATCGTAGCTATTGAATCACAACCGGCACTACTTACATAAGTAAAGTCCGTTGGAGTATCGACTGGAACAAACGTACCATCTATTTCTACTGGCACACCTTCGCAAGTAGATATCTCCGTTGAACTGCTAACCACTGCAGTCTCTATAACAGTAATCGTAGCTATCGAATCACAACCCGTACTGCTTACATAAGTAAAGTCCGTTGGGGTATCTGCTGGAATCACTGTACCATCTATTTCTACTGGCACACCTTCGCAAGTAGATATCTCTGTTGAGCTGCCTACCACAGCAGTTTCTATGACGGTAATCGTTGCTATGGAATCGCAACCAGCACTGCTTACATAAGTAAAATCGGTTGGGATTCCTACTGGTACTTCTTCCCCTTCAAATTCATATGCGACTCCTTCGCAAGTCGTAAACTCAACTGAAGATGTTACCGTACTTGTTTCTATAACGGTAATCGTAGCTATCGAATCACAACCTGTGCTACTTACATAAGTAAAATCAGTTGGGGTATCTGCTGGAATCACTGTACCATCTATTTCTACTGGCACACCTTCGCAAGTAGATATCTCTGTTGAGCTGCCTACCACAGCAGTTTCTATGACGGTAATCGTTGCTATGGAATCGCAACCAGCACTGCTTACATAAGTAAAATCGGTCGGGATTCCTACTGGTACTTCTTCCCCTTCAAATTCATAGGCGACTCCTTCGCAAGTCGTAAACTCGGCTGAAGATGTTACCGTACTTGTTTCTATAACCGTAATCGTCGCTATCGAATCACAACCGGCACTGCTTATATAAGTAAAGTCCGTTGGAGTATCAACTGGAACAAACATACCGTCTATTTCTACGGGAACGCCTTCGCAAGTACTTAATTCAATTTCGGAAAAGACAT
>JAHDDN010000087.1:6624-15825 GCA_020629335.1 Chitinophagales bacterium
TCTATTTCTACGGGAACGCCTTCGCAAGTACTTAATTCAATTTCGGAAAAGACATTATTTATTTCTGTTACTATGATGGTAGCGATAGAATCACAACCCGTGCTACTTGTATAAGTAAAATCTGTTGGAGTATCGACAGCTACTACTGTACCATCTACTTCTAAAGGTACTCCCTCACAAGTACTTAATTCAATTTCGGAGTAGACATTATTTATTTCTGTTACTATTACTGTGATGATGGAATCACAATCAGTACTACTTGTATAAGTGAAATCTGTGGGGGTATTAGCAGGAACTACTGTGCCGTCAAATTCGGCTGCTATGCCTTCACAAGTAGTCAAATCTACAGAAGCATAAACATTACTCATTTCTGTAGCCACTACGGTAATAATAGAATCACAACCTGCACTGCTTTCATAAGTAAAATCTGTAGGTATATTAAAAGGTACATTAGTACCATCAAATGCTGGTGTTTCTCCCTCACAGACAGAGATCGCCACATTATCATAGCTATCTAAAATAGGGTTCACAAAGATAGTGACTAAAGAATCACAACCTGCAGCAGACTCCAGTGTTAGTTCTAATGAATTGCCAGGCAAAACGCTTAGGCCATTAATGAAAAGTGGGCTGCCTTCACAGCTGGAAGTATCCACCGTGGTTTCAATATTTGTTAAGGCTTCTACATTAACTGTTAGCAATGAATCACAACCACTACTGGCTGTCAAATCAAAGCTTTCTGTATTTCCTGCTGCAATTGATAAGCCATTAACTATGATGTTATTTCCAGCACAAGCGAAGGTATCTATTTCAGCAGTGATTTGCTCTACAATATTTACATCAATATCGACTATTTTAGCATTATTGCAAAAATCTGTAACGGTCAATGAGTAGCTTCCTGAGCTTGCTGAAACAAGCTGAGTTTCATTAGAACCTCCCCCTACACTCCATTGATAATTATAGGGCGGTTTCCCTCCATTCACTAAAGGGGCTAATTCAATACCTCCAGTAGGAACAGCACTGGCACATAAGTCAACATCATCAATATCGACTATCAAAGGTTCTACATCTAAGATACTTAACTCTACTGCTGTTCCTTCCAAGATACTACAATCACAATCTTGAAAATACTCAATGATTAAAGACTCCGTACCTTCGAGTTCATCATCAGAGAAAGACTCTATAGTATACTCGACACTCATCTCACCTACAGGAACTGTCATAGAGGCTGGTAATGATGCATAATCGACTCCTTCTACTGCCGTACTCGCATCTGAAGGAACTATATCAATCGAAATCGGGAAAGAAGTATCTTCACTTATTCTTTCTAATTTCAAGTAAGCATCTCCACAACCTTCCTCAACTTCATTACTTGGTGAGTCTGGAACAACAATCGAGAGTGTTACCCCATCTCCCGCATTAAAGCTATTGGCTGCCAAGAAAACGGATGAATCAAATGCATTATCACTTACATCAGCAATTCCCAATTTGATGTGATAAGTTTCACAGGGCTGAACAACGGCCGAAGCTGTTATGATAGTTGTGTAACCATCATATTCTATATAATCAATGGCTATTGGCGCTGGGTGATCTGGACAATAATCCTCTAATTCCGATTGCTTTACATTCGGAACATAATACTCACTATTAACTGTATGATTTACTGTATTAACTGCTACTAGATCAGTAGTACCAGGTATCACGGCAATATTCTCGGCATTATTACTATAAGTGCCATTTATGCCTGGCCCACTTATAAAAAAGCCAAATACATCATTAAATAGATTATCTGCAAATTGACAATACTCTTCTGATGCGAATACATAACTAAATCCAACTACAGAAGATGAAGGAATAAAATCAAACTCAATCAAGGTAGCATCATATACTGAGGCCGTTGTTAGTTGATTTAAATCTGGATCATCTACCGTACTATTTAGTAAAGTAGTCGTTGAGTTAGAATTATTGGGTCCTTTAGCTTTAATTACGCTACCACTGGACATAATAATCCCATCTTCTATACCTAAAGCCGAATTACCTTCTGAAAAATAGCCGATGCTTATCGGATCGCCATCTAATGAAATACTCGACTCTATCACTTGGACACAACCATCTGCAAAGAAGGTGTCCTTAATCAAATCTGCGGAAAAATCTGCGCTTACATCTAATACCTGTCCTTGAACTACATCTACACTTAAAAACACATAAAATATCAAAAGGGAAACTAAATAACTAATTCTAATAACATTATTCATGAAAGCTCCTTTAATTGGATGAGTGTTTATGGATCTAAATTAGGCGGAGTCTTTTATCTAAGTAATGAACTTGTTTAAAGTTTTATGGTGAAGCTGAAAATGAGATAATTTTTCGTAGTTCAAGGCATTTTTGAGGTGCATAGCATCGCTACGGACCAATAAAATAACGCAGAAATACGGAAAATTAGCCATTTTTAAAGCCAACAGAAAAGCTTTAAATGAGTTCAATATACCAATAAGTCAGTCAAAATTGATTGCTTGCACTTAAACTAATTCTTAGACAAAGATACGTAGTTTATGTCACAATATGTTTAAAACTTATAAAAGATATTCCTTTTTTTTCAGCCTAACTGACATTTATTTATATACGAATTTTGGTGGGTAAAGGTTATCAATGAGTTATGAAAACACATAAAAAAAGGGCCACTAAAAGTGGCCCTTATTAAAAACAACAACAAAAACAAAGAGACAATTTGTAATCTAAAATTTTATTTTTTTTAAAAACAATAATGGATTTCAAAGAGTAAAAGCTCTTTTCCATCATTATGATGCCACAAATATAAGCTTTGCGAAAATAATTTGCAAGCGAATATTCGCTATTTTTGATTTTTTCGCAAAATTTTGGCCTTTTGACGGTTTTATTGGCTTTATTTTCATTTTTTTGATGGGGAGAATACTTGTTTACATTAGATTAACTAATTTTGCGGACTAGAAATGGAAAAACTCAATACACATCAAAATATTCAGCTGATTTTTGGCTTGAAGCTTCGACAACTTAGGCAAGATCGAAATTTATCTTTTGCGGATTTGTCGAAAAAGAGCGGTATTTCTACTTCTTATCTCAATGAGATCGAGAAGGGAAAGAAGTATCCTAAGTTGGATAAGATGCTGAAATTAGCGAAGGCATTGGAGATTAGTTATGAAGAATTGGTATCTGTGCAATTGAATCATCAGTTGGCTCCACTGTCAGAATTAATCAATTCGAATGTATTGCAGAATTTGCCTTTGGAGTTGTTTGGCCTGAGTACGAGTAAGTTAGTATCTTTGATTTCTAATGCACCTATTAAGGTAACGGCTTTTTTGAGTACTTTGATTCGAGTAGCGAGATCTTATGACATGAGTAAGGAGCGCTTTTTCTTTTCTTCTTTGAGAGCTTATCAGGAGATGCACCATAATTATTTTGAGGAAATTGAGGATAAGGTAGATGAGTTTATTGATCAGTATGAAGTCAATGTAGCACCACCTGTTGAAGCCCAGGCTTTGAAAAATATTTTGATTAAGGAGTTTGGATACACGATCAATGATCAACAATTGGCCGAATATCCCGATTTATTGGAGTTTAGGTGTATTTTTATTCCAGAGAAAAAGAAATTATTAATTAATCCCGCATTATCTGACTCTCAGCAGACTTTCTTATTAGGTAAGGAATTGGCTTTTAACTATCTGAAATTAAAGGAACGACCTAATCGTTTTTCGCTTTTTAATGTTGAGTCTTTTGAGCAAGCATTGAATAATTTTAAAGCCTCCTATTTTTCGGTGGCTTTATTAATGAATAGGCATTTATTTTTAGCTGATTTACGTAGAGACCTACAGTTTAAGGAATGGCATGAAGAGAAATTTGTAGCTTTATTATATAAGTATAGAGCCACTCCAGAGATGTTTTTACACCGTTTGACGAATTTATTACCACAGTATTTCGGGATTCAAAATCTATATTTCCTTCGATTCAATAATGTGATGGATAGTAATGAATACTTCATTACGAAAGAGCTAAACCTAGGTGGAGAGAATAAACCTTATACGACGGAGCGAGGGCATTATTGTAGACGTTGGGTTTCTATTAAAAACCTTAAGCGATTAGAAAAAACAATCAAGGAGAAATCACCTCCCAATACCCCTACTATCGCAGTACAAAGAGATCATTATGTGAATAGTGGAGCAGAATACCTGACCATCTCTATTGCTCGTCGGAAGTCTCCTACCCCTAACGAAAATGTAAGCGTTACGCTTGGCTTAAGACTGGACGAAAATGTCAAAAAGCATTTGAAGTTTTGGAATGATTCTTCCATTCATATTGAATCAGTGAATAAAGCATGTGAGCGTTGTCCTTTAGAAGATTGTGCTGAAAGAGCCGCTCCACCTACCTTTATAGAAGAGAAAAAATTTCAAGACAGAATGGAAAGCGCTTTAGAAAAATTGAAGGAACAGGAGCGCAAATCTCCATAATTTTTTAGTATATTGTGTTTTAATATATCAAGCAAATGACGCACGCTTTTACGATTGATTTAGAGGATTGGTATCACGGCATTGAATTACCCCTTTCAGAATGGACAAACAAAGAACGAAGGTTACATCTCGGTATGGATACCATCCTATCTTTATTAGATAAACACCAAGTAAAAGCAACTTTCTTCACCTTAGGTTGGATAGGCGAACATCATCCTGATATTGTAAAAAAGGTGGTACAAGCTGGACATGAACTCGCTTGTCATAGCTACTATCACGAGAAAGTTTACGATCTCAATCCCAAAAGTTTTAAGGAAGATACTTATAAAGCCAAATCCATTTTAGAGCAATTAAGTGGACAAGCAATTACAGGCTATCGCGCTCCCTATTTCAGCATTACAAAAGACAGCATTTGGGCTTTAGCTATTCTGAAAGAATTAGGTTTTGATTACGATTGTTCTATCTCCCCCATCGTCACTTGGCGCTATGGAATTGCCAATACACCCAATCACATCTATCAATTAAACGATATTGATCTGATCGAATATCCACTGACCGACTTCCGATTCTTATTCAAAAAATGGGGAACTGGCGGGGCTTATTTTAGGATATTTCCAATAAGCGCTTTCAAGAAAGGGATTCAACATTTCGAACAACAGGCGCAACCCATGATTTTCTACGGACATCCGTGGGAGTATGATCCAGGGCATCCAGTGGTGGAAATGGAGCGCAAAGCCAAATTTACCCACTACCGAAATTTAGATAAAATGGCAAGCCGAACAGACACTATCTTACAACAGTTTCAATTTACGACTGTTCAAGCAGTATTGAGTGGCCTGAATAAGGCAGATATCCCAAGTATGTCAACCAAGGATTTAGCCTGAACTGGTTAAAGTTTTTATAATTCCTTACCTTTGCATAAAATATCAAAAAATGAGTACAGAAGGCAAAGCAGTTAAAGAGTTTTTTCACTCTTATGCAGAAGATTTTGACGCCATATATGGACATAGTGAAAAGCGAGGCACCATCGGGAAATTAATCGACAAATACACTCGCCAAACCATGTATTTGCGCTTTGAAGAAAGCTTAAAACACAGCAGCAATCCTGCCATCAAAAGCGTAATGGACATTGGATGTGGGGGCGGAAGATACATTATCGAGTTTCTCAAACAAGGCAAGGAAGTCTTAGGCTTAGACATCGCTTCAGGCATGATAGATCTCGCCAAAGAAAGCGTCCGAAAAATGAAACTGGACGAGTCAAAAGTAGAATGGGTGATCGCTGGTTATATGGATTATCCTTCTCCCAAAAAATACGATGCCGCCTGCCTAATGGGCTTCTTCGATTACATCCCAGAACCACTCCCATTACTCAAAAAATTAGATCAAGAAATCACTCAAGAAATTTACGCCAGCTTCCCAAAAAGCAATCACTGGTTAGCCGGCCAAAGACGAGTTCGCTACCGTTGGCGCAACTGCCCACTCTACCTTTATACCGAAAATGAAGTCAAATCCCTACTCGACCAAGCAGGCTGGAAAGGCAAATATGAACTAAAGGATTTTGGACGAGATATTTTTGTAAGGGTTAAAAAATAAGAACAAAACTGATAATCGTTATCATCGGGAGGGCGAACACATAGTTTCGCCCCTACAAATTCCTTGTTTATAATTCATCATTCATTGTTAAATTTGGGGCTTCCCCTTTCTAATTTTTCATTCGACCGTAGGGGCGCTACCTATATGTACGCCCACGAATGAAAAATTAGAAAGGGTCGGGCTGTCCGCTATTATGTGGCTATGCTGCTCCTACTCCACTAAGCTGTACTTGTCTGCCCTTTCAGGGCCAGCCTGCGTCCAGCTAAGTTCCGTAAGTCGCATCATGTACGCCACATACCGCTTCCATCCCTAAGCCGATTTTTATAAAGTTTGAACTGAGTAAAGTTGAGTCTGCTCTAAAAAGTCCATATTTGATGAGATTTGCATCTTATTAAATCTTGATCAATGTTTAATGTGCAGATTTTCAAATACTTTGTAAATATGGGTTTTATGGCTTTTGTTTGGCCTTTTAGTTTTTAGAGCAGACTCAAAGTTGGAACGTTAGAACCAATAAAAAACTTACCTCAAAAAAGATATTCTTAACCAATCATCACAATTAGATTGAGTTTATTTTATTAACTATAGAATCAACATGATCTAGTCCATATAATAGTGGCTGACAATCAATATCCATCCAAAAGAATAGCTTTTTTATTCTGATATATCGGTCAATAGCATAATCAGTATCAATAATTGAATGTCCCAATCGGAAACATATTGGTTCATGATGCGCAATCCTATTTCTAATCTTATTTAATGATGCAAGTTCATTAAATACGAAGGTGTTATTATAATGTATTGTTCTAGTACTTCTTGGCTTATTGGGTAATATTTGTAAAAGAGTCCTACCTGTGGCTCTATATTGGTTGGGTGCAAACATATACCTCCAGAAACCAAAACCAAGCTCTGCAACAAGTTTATTATGAGAATAATGTGCCCCAAGATGATCTATTCCATCATTTATATTGGTAGCAGTAAGATAGCAATGTCTGTTATCAAAAAAACCTCCATTTGAAGCCCCAATCCTTAACCAATCATTACCTATAGTTATAATAAAATGCTGGTCAATTTTATTTCTCAATGCCACCTCAAAACAGCTAATAATTGTAAACATTTCTTGAGATAACTTCAAATTATACCTATAAAGAGTTTGGGCTTTTTTAGTGTTGTTACCACAAGCTTGTTTGTATCGACTCATCCTTAAAGGCGACATAATTTTCTCAAAATCAATATACTTCATTTAAATTTGCTTTTTAAAATTAACTCATTTACATTTGCACTATCTTATTCCCAGTAGCCTCTGAATTTTCAAGCTATTGGGTTTTGTTTTTTTAGGACATAATGATCTCAAATATTATATCCTAAATTTACTCAAAAATTTCAATCGATATGCTATCGGTCTTTGGATTCCTCTTTTCAATATAAATAGGAATATCAAGAAAATTCTCTCTAATTACTTCTCGTAATTCCTCTCTTTTTTCTTGAGTCATACTCAATCCAAGTATAAAGTTATCTACAACATCACTATCGAATGTATGTTTTCTATTCTCTTCCGACATTTTAGATCCATCTAAGTTCATTTTCACTAATCTATATTCTTCTTCTTCACTTAAAATATCAGGGAGACTATACATAATTTGGTTAACTGCCTGTAATCTTTCCTCATCACTAAAAGTTAAAGCCTTTAACTTAGGAGGGTTATTAGAATCATAATAATTAACTGGCCCTATAGGACAAAGTAATTCATTTTCACCCTTTTTTACTAACTTAGAATTAAAACCTATACAAAACCCACTTCTATCACTTGCAAACTGTTCCCACAAATTTTCATTATTAGGATTTGCTGAAAGTGATAATATTCCATGTCTTTTAGATAAATCATCTCTATAATTCCTTTCAACCTCTTCTTGCCATTTAGCATCTCTTATTGGACTATTTTCTAAACGGTTTTTTATCCAATTTGCTCTTTCTGATTCAGGAATTTGAAGAAGAATACTTCGATTATAAAACCATCTTTCAATCTCTTCATCTGTAAGACTATCATAATCAGTTTGAAGACTATATTCAGTAGATTCAGGATAAAAGCTTTTAAAAGAAGCAAAATAAAGCTCCTTATGCGTAATAATTCTCATATGATAAGGGTCATCAGTACTCCTATATTTATAAAGACAATTAGGCCAATATTCAATTGCATCAGTATAATTTAATATTTTAGCTCTCACCAGTTCATAATTTTAATTAAAAATATGTAGTAGTTGATAATTTCTAAACCTAAACTTTTCGAAAAAGACAACAAAAAATTTAACAACATCAAATATAATAAACATTTTCATTATGAGCTGTACCTAAAGAGATTATAAGATTCTACCACACTCTTATTTTAAACCTTTCCACGAAATGTTTTATCTTGTGTGAGTAATGAATATAATCATGAACAAACACCTTTTTTTACTAATAGCTTTCAGCTTTTTAGCTGGAGGCTTACTAGCACAAGACAAGAATATGACAATTGAATTGATCCTCCATAATGGGCAGTTCTTGACAATGGACGAATCCCAAATGCAAGCAGAAGCTATTGCGATTGAAAACGGACGTATCTACCAAGTAGGTAGTAATACGGATATTTTAGCTCTAAAATCTGACGACACAAAACTGATTGATTTAGAAGGAAAATTTGCGATGCCTGGTTTTATTGAGGGGCATGGGCATTTTGTGGCCTCTGGTAAGAATCGCTTGGCTGTGGATTTGGCTAGCATTGAGCATTGGGAAGAGGCTATAGCAAAAATTGAAGCCCAAACGAAAGAGACCAAATCAGGCGTTTGGATAGAAGGACGTGGCTGGCATCAAGAAAAATGGGCAAAAGCTCCTACCAATGATGTCGAAGGTTATCCTCGCCATCAGAGCCTGAGTGCAATTTCTTCGGAACACCCTGTGATATTATATCACGCCAGTTTTCACTCCTTGATTGCAAATGAAGCAGCCATGAAATTGGCCAATATCACTAAGGATACGCCAGATCCCGAAGGAGGAAAAATAGTCCGTGATAAAGATGGAAATGCCATTGGTGTCTTTGAAGAAAAAGCCATGCTTTTGATACAAGCAGCTTATGATCGCTTCCAAGAAGAACAAG
>JAHDDN010000088.1 GCA_020629335.1 Chitinophagales bacterium
GATGGTGTATTGATTGGTTGATTGGTTGATTGGTTAATTGGTGTATTGGTTGATTGGTGTATTGGTTGATTAGTGTATTGGTTAATTGGTGTATTGGTTGATTAGTGTATTGGTGTATTGGTTGATTAGTGTATTTGGTTAAGCCCCGAGATTGGGGGACCACAAGGGTCGCCCCTACTTGTTTTTTCAGTTTCAACGTTAAAACGTTTTCAACTTTCCAACGTTAAAAAGTTATTCGGTTTATCAGTTTACCAGTTAATCAGTTTCAACGTTAAAACCTTAAGCAAGATCTTCCGCCTCAGCGATTAACTCTGCCACATCCTTTACCTGTATACTATCTTGTTTTTCCTTCTCTTTTACCCCATCCGTAATCATCGTAGAGCAGAACGGACAAGCAACAGCTACAATAGCAGGATTTGCATCTAATACATCACTGGTACGCTCTTGGTTCACTCGTTTTTTTCCGTCTTCTTCTTCCTTAAACATCTGGGCACCACCAGCACCACAGCATAAACCACGAGATTTACAACGACGCATTTCAATCAACTCTGCATCCAAAGCCTCAAGTAATTTACGAGGTGCTTCATAAATATCATTCGCTCTACCTAAGTAGCAAGAATCGTGATAAGTGATTTTTTTACCCTTAAATACACCACCACCTTTCAATTTTAATTTGCCAGTATCAATCAATCCTTGTAAGAAAGTCGTGTGGTGAATCACTTCATAATTGCCGCCCAATTCTGGATATTCATTTTTCAAAGTATTAAAGCAATGCGGACAAGCCGTCACGATCTTTTTTACTTCATACATATCCAAGGTAGCGATATTAGTCGCAGCTTGCATTTGGAACAAAAACTCGTTTCCAGCTCTTCTCGCTGGATCACCTGTACAAACTTCCTCTGGTCCCAAGATGGCAAATTTTACCCCCACCTTATTTAATATCTTCACAAAGGCTTTGGTAACTTTCTGTGCTCTGGAATCAAAACTTCCAGCACAACCTACCCAAAATAAGACATCTACTTTCTCGCCAGCAGCGGCTACATCTGCCATTATTGGCACCTTAATATTGTTCGTTTCTTCTGACATTGAATTCTATAATTGATTGACAAAATAATGAAAAGATAATATGGAATGCTTATTTTTCATTACTATTAAAATTAATTTTCCTTTCGACCATCGACCATCGACCATTTTAGTCCTCTAACTCTTCGGTCCACTTAGCTCTATCAGCTGGAGAAAACTGCCAAACGGCTCCATTATTCTCCACATTAGAGAACATCAAATTCCATTCTTCAGGCGAGTCAGCCGCTTCCAGTATTTGGTAACGTCTCAATTCTGTGATGATCGACAAAGGATTAATACTCACAGGACATTCTTCCACACAAGCATTACAAGTCGTACAGCCTTTCACTTCTTCTGCGCTGATATAATCGCCGATTAAAGTTTTGCCATCATCATAATCCTTGCCATGTTCTTTTTCATTTTTAGCCTTATCCTCCATTCTATCTCGCACATCCATCATGATCTTACGAGGTGATAAAGCCTTACCCGTTTGAGCCGCAGGACAAGCAGCAGAACAACGGCCACATTCCGTACAAGTGTAGGCATCCAATAAGTTCTTCCAGCTCAAATCTTCTATATCTTTCGCTCCAAACTTAGGCATTTCACCTTCCTCCATTGGCGCTTCATCCATCGGAGCATTCGGGTCCATCATAGACTGCACCTCCTTCATAATCTCTGGCATATTACTCATCTTGCCATTCGAACCTAAATCTTTATAATAGGCATTCGGAAAGGCCAACATAATATGTAAATGCTTAGAGTAAGGGATATAATTTAAGAAGCCAAATACTGCTACAATATGTCCCCACCAGCCAACACGCTCTAAGAAGTGTAATGTGCCTGCGGAGAAACCACTAAATGCATTTGCTAAGATACCACTTAACCAGAAGCCGTACTTACCATTACTTGCCGCCATATCAGCCGCATTCATGGTAAAGATACATACCACTAAGAAAATCTCAGCATAAAGAATCAGATTACCATCTAATTTTGGCCAACCCTTCATCTCATCCATATGAAAACGAGGAATCTTCAATAAATTTCTTCTCGCCAAAAAGATGAAAGTAGAGATTAAAGCAAATAAGGATAAAATCTCAATAAAATTGATGATAAAGGTATAAAAACCTCCAAGCAGAGGATAGAATATACGATGACTCCCCGTCAATCCATCAATCACAATCTCAATCAATTCAATCTGAGTAATCAAAAAAGCAGCATAAATAGTAAAGTGAAGCACCGCAGGAATCATATTCCTAAACATCTTCTTCTGACCAAAAGCCAGCAAAAACATATTTTTAAATCGCTCTCCACTATCACCAGAAGTATCCAGTGCCTTTCCACGATTAATATTCGTATAAATCTCCATCGCCTTCTTACCAAAAAAGTAAGCCGTAGCAATGAGTATAGCCAAAAACAATATCGGTTGAATAATTCCCATAAGTATTGATTGGATTTTTAAATTAGTTAGGGCGTGCCCCATTTCTTTTTTGGCCATTTTGTAGGGGCGCTACCTATGTGTGCGCCCAATGGCCAAAAAAGAAATGGGTCGGGCTGTCCGCTCTTATGTGGCTATGCTGCTTCTACTCTGCTAAGGCATCTTAGTCTGCCCTGCGGGCCAGCCGTCAGTTGCCTAAGCGCCGTAAGTCGCAGCATGGCCGCCACATACCGCTACCATCCCTCACGCAAAGATAACATCTTTATCAATAAAGAAGTTGATACTTTGAAATGTAAATTTACAAAATTAGGCCAAAATGCCTAATTTCTTTGTTGCTTTTATCAAATAACTTGAATAAGCGCATGAAGTCTACTATAAACTAGTAGTTGGAAAGCTTTAGAAATACGTATTTGAAAAAATAAATTCATCTCAATCCTGTCACCTTTTCAATGTTAAATGATTGTTATACCAGATGAGCGCAAATAAAGTGCTTATAACTACCAAACCCTTTTTAACAACCAATTATTTAACACCCATAAAATTGAAAATCATGAACAAATTATTATTCAAATTCTTAGGATTAGCATTATTAGTTGCCAGTACAGTATGGATGGGATGTGATCCACCACCAACACCAGATTGTACTAACTCAGCTTTATTTACTGCTAGTAGTTCTCTTTTATTTAATCCACAAAATGACTACATGGCCATCAAGTTAGGAGATCCATTTACATGTGCAGATGAAGTGTCTTATCCGCTGGCTTGTTCTTACGCAAGTGTTGACCTACAATTTGACTTTGTTAATTGTGCAGGAACTGTCATGGGGTCTACAAGTAAAACACTAAGCTACAAAAACGTGGATAACGTGAATTCTGGTTTAGATTGGGAAGTAAATATGCCCGATGCTACTATAGGCTCTGATGGTTTGCCTATCGTAACCATACCACCACCAACTTTTTCTGGAACCTATAAGTACTTAAAAATGAGCTATAATGTATCTATTAGCCAGAATCAGGCTTGTACTATTCCTTTCATAGGCGAGGCTTTATTCTACTATTCAATGGATTTTAACTCTGCATATGATGAAGGATCCCCAAATGAGAGTGTATTACTTGATAACGTATATCTTTTAGATGGTCAATATGGGAGCTCTGTGGTTATCTATGAGCTTGATGGTGTGCCGTGCGACTAAAAACTATATAAAATAGTTATCGAATGTACTTATAATTACCAAACCCTTTTTAACAACCAATTATTTAACACCCATAAAATTGAAAATCATGAACAAATTATTATTCAAATTCTTAGGATTAGCATTATTAGTTGCCAGTACAGTATGGATGGGATGTGATCCACCACCAACACCAGATTGTACTAACTCAGCCTTATTTACAGCGAGTAGTTCAATCACATTCAATCCACAAAATAATTACATAGCCATTAAATTAGGAGATCCATTTACTTGTGCAGATGATGTGTCTTATGAGTTAGCTTGTTCTTATGCCAATATTAATATGAAGTTTGACTTTGTAGATTGCGATGGAAATGTAGTTGGTAGTACAAGTAAGCTAATACAATATGATAATGTAGCGGATGTTAACTCTTCCTTAGATTGGGAAGCGAATACTACAGGAGCAATTATTGGAGGAGATGGCTTGCCTTACTTTACTTTACCTGGCCCAAGTATGTCGGGAGATTATAAGTTCTTAAGACTTAGCTATGATGTTATGATTTCTCAAGATGTTGCCTGTCAAATTCCTTATATAGGAGATGCATTATTCTTCTATTCAATGGACTTCACTTCTGCCTATGATGAAGGTACTCCAAACTCTCAAGAAATCCTTAATCAGTCTAGCCTTTACGATGGTTCTAATAACTATTACGATGGAGGTGTTACTATCTATGAATTATATTCTCCACCATGTTAGAATAAAAATAATAGAATTTTTTTGAGTTGATTATAAATAATTAAGGGCTAAAAATCTATCATAGATTTTTAGCTCTTTGTTTTGTATTATAAAGTCAAAGGATTTAACTTATCGGCCATCGACCATCGACCATCGACTCAAAAAAGTCTAACATCTCTCAGCGAGCAAAGCGAGCAATCCCTCATCTAATAGCCATACTTATCTTTCCAATTTTGTTGTAAGTACTTGCGTAGTTGAGCCTCTCTTGGATTTTGACCTGGATCATAGAGTTTAGTGCCTTGTAATTCGTCTGGCATAAACTCTTGATCAACAAAATTACCGGGGAAGTCATGGGCATACTGATAGCCCTTGCCATAGTCAATAGATTTCATCAATTTAGTTGGAGCATTCCTTAGGTGGAGTGGTACGTTTAGATCTCCTGTTTTTTCTACTAAGGCTTGTGCATTATTAATGGCCATATAAGTGGCATTGCTCTTGGGAGAAGATGCCAAATAAGCAACCGTTTGAGAAAGAATAATGCGAGATTCTGGCCAGCCAATTTTATGGACGGCATCAAAGCAAGTATTGGCTAGTACGAGCGCTGTAGGATTGGCATTGCCTATGTCTTCTGAGGCTAAGATGAGCAATCGTCTAGCAATGAACTTTGCCTCTTCTCCTCCCTTAATCATTCTGGCTAACCAATAGACGGCAGCGTTTGGATCGCTTCCTCTAATGGATTTGATAAAGGCAGAAATAATATCATAATGCTGTTCGCCCCCCTTATCATAATTTGCTGTTTTTTGATGAGCGAAATGCTCTGTTAATTCATTGGTAATAACAATATCTCCTTCTTTACTTCCTGTAACGATTAGCTCCAAAAGATTGAGTAATTTGCGAGCGTCTCCACCTGAGAGAGCTAATAAAGCATCGGTCTCCTTCAGTTCAATATTCCGCTCCTTGAGTACCACATCATTTTGGATGGCATTTTCTAAAATCTCTATCAATTCCTCTTTACTGAGAGGCTGCAAGATATACACTTGACAGCGAGAAAGTAAGGCATTGATCACTTCAAAGGAGGGATTTTCAGTAGTCGCTCCAATAAGCGTGATCGTCCCTTTTTCGACGGCTCCCAAGAGGGCATCTTGTTGGGCTTTATTGAAGCGGTGTATCTCATCTATGAATAGGAGGGCTCCATCCATTTTTTGGGCGGTATCAATGACGGCTCTCACGTCTTTTACTCCAGAGCTAATAGCACTCAACTGAAAGAAATACAACTTTAATTGCTTGGCGATAAGATTGGCTAAGGTGGTTTTACCTACGCCAGGTGGCCCCCATAATAACATAGATAAGGGACTTTGATTTTCAATCATTTGATGAATGATTTTGCCTTCTCCCACAAAGTGAGCTTGACCATAGAATTGGTCTAAGCTATTGGGGCGCATTCGTTCGGCTAAAGGTGAGGACATGCTTATAACGATGAATTATGAATGAATAATGATGAATTTGCTTTGCAAAGTTACGTTATTTTAGTCATAAGCGGTATTTACTAGAATGACAGTAATTTGTTTTTTTGGATTGTTGTGAATTTTAAGATATTGATGGAGTTCTTTTAGTATGACTTTGGAATAGTATTTTGACCAAATATTCCAGTAGACGACTATGGTATAATCAGTGTTTTTTATGGCATTAAGTACTGCTGTTTTTTCTGTTTCAGTAGTCTCCCATAATTGCATATCTGTTGAAAATTGTATTACGGGATTATTAGGAATATGAGCAATTTTCTTTGGTGGATAAGTATCTAAAATATCGAATTTATTAAAATCTCCGTAGCTCGCCGCTTCCCTTCAGGTGATATTGGACTAAACGATATTCTTCTTCACTAGGCTTATGTTTTCCATCCTTATATAATCGAACAACACTATCTGCTATAAACGATAATTCCTCATTATCTTGAAACGTATCATCAAAACTGAAAGGTCTAACTAAATCAAAGCGAGAATTTACTGCTAAACGACCAAGAAAACGAAGCCCATCTTCGGCAAACTCCTCAAATGTAAGGCGACTTTTAAGTCCTTTGTCAAAGACTCGAATATCATTTTCTTCTTTGTCTACCTCTTTGATAACTTCTTTTAATGCTACTTCTTCTCCTAAATGAGTTTGATTTTTATAAAACTTCATATGAATCAGAAAGTCATCTGTAAACTCCGTCGTCAGCTTGACTTGTGTCTTACCTTTTTTTGTATTGCCCACTTTCATTCCTTCTAATAAATGGCTGAAAGTAGCTATCATCGTTGAATCGTAACGCCTAATATGGTATTTATCCAATTCCTTAGAGCTATATAATTGACGGACTTTTTGATAGACCGCTTTATATAATTTTTCAAAAAAAGCACTCTTTACTTTCATTAAGCGATCTCGAATACCTGTCCAAGTTACTTTATCCGCTGCTATAGCTGGCGCAAATAAACGAAATATCGGATCCTCGAAATTGTCTTGCATTAAGCGAAGACTTAAACGCTCGCTACTCAATAAGCTGAAGATAACTAATTTGAATAAATAACCCGCTTTTAAGGTACGAACCCATTTATCAACTTGAAGTTCTTCGGCTAAATCATTAATCAGAGAGTCCGGTACTAAGGAAATAAGCTCCGTTACCGAGAGACCATCTACTGTCTTTCTTATTTGTAAAGGCATATATTGTGTTGTTTTAAACACAAAATCTTAATTTTTTTTGAATTTTTAATTCAAAATATTTCTCTGAACACCCCTAATGCATAATGATGAATGATAAATATTTTGTTTGGTGCTGCACACATCGGATTTACGAGCGCAGTAGGAAGCCCCAAATTAAAATAAATTAATAGTATTTATGATTTATTGGATTGATTAAAAAAAGCGTAGGCTCTTTCTAGGAAGAAAAGGAGGATTAACAGTGCGGCTAAATGATAGTGGGCGTTTTGAGTTTTGGAAATAGGAGTTGTATTATTGGCTTGATTATTTGGGCGAATATTCGGCATAATTTGTTCGGGAGCGATGGCTAAATTGGTCTTAGGCAATTCGCTTGTCCAGTGATGATTGAGAAGTTGTTGGATAAAGATTGGGAAATGAGCTTGCGTCATCCAATTAGTGTGCGTTGGCAAAAATTGAGTGTGTAGAAAGTAATGCATGGCGGTGCTTTTCTCGGCACTTAAAACAGCTTGATTAAAAGCATTTTTTAGGAGTATTGGCTGCTTAGTATTATTGGCTAAAGTATGCTTAAGCTCTACTTTTGAAGTTGGATAAAAAATAGTGGAAGTGGATTTTTTATCTGCATTTAGATTAGGAGCGTACTGAAAAATATGGCTTCCATTTTGATGTGCTTCTTGCAAAAAAGGGCTTAATTCATCGGCTGAAAGTAGGAAATAAAAATCGGCTTTTTTATTGGCTTCTTTTAGCAATTGGGTATTGATTATTTCGATGGAATTATCTTGGGCTTGAATGGCTTTTAGAGCGGCCATTACATATTTGGAGTCTGCTTGCTGGGCTTTTTCTTGAATGATTTGTACCCGTACATTTTTGGCTTTATTCTGTGGAATTTCTGCTTGCCATTGCTCCTCTCCTATTAAAAAATGAATTTCGATATTATCTGAAATATGGGGACGTTCTGAATGATAATTTTTCAGTTGTTGATCTAAAAACACATATTTCTTAGCCGATGCTTCAAATTCATTAAGCTGTGTTAAGAGTTGCCAATGATCTTCGGCCTGTATTTTTGTTTCTTCATTCCATTGAGGGAAATTTGGCGCCAAGAAATAGCTATTATTGCCCTCTTTATTTTTTAGGCTATCTAAAGCGGCACTAAGAGCGGGGCTATTTTGAATATCAGGACTAATAAAGAGGAGATTTTCTATCTGAGTACTTTCAGGAGTGTTATTTTCGGTCCAGATCAATTGTACTAAAAAGAGGCATAAGGAAGCAAAAAGTAGGGATCGCAATAATAATTGCCAAAAATCTTTGAGTTGGATTTGTAAAGTTTGAGGTTTTTCTAGTTTTTCCAAAAGCTTAATACTGCCTATTTTCTTTTTGACAAAACGCTCTCTATTGAATAAGTGAATCAATAAGGGGATGAGGAGTGATAAAAGGCCCCAAAACCAGTATGTATTTAGTAAACTTGGCAATTGGTGAATATTGAACTCGTTTAAAGTTTTTCTGCTGGCTTAGAAAATGGCTATTTTTTCGTATTTCTTCGTTATTTTATCGGTACGTAGCGCTGCTATGCGCCTCAAAAATGCCTTGAACTACAAAAAAACAGCTCATTTTCAGCTTCATCACAAAACTTTAAATGAGTTCATAATAAAAAAAGGGGGAAAAGCAGTGCTATTCCCCCATTACAAAAACATTCTTAACTAAACCAAAAAAAATTTATTTTGCTTTTACGATTATGCCATTTTCAGATAAGCGTTTAAACAGCTTTCGAATGATTAACACGTTTAAGAATGATATAGTTTAAATTTAACAAAAAAAATTGTTTTTCAAAAAACTAATGCTATAAAACATCCATTTAATTAACTATAGCTAATAGTTTTTCAGTTTTTTATACAATTAATTTTTATAAAACTCTATAGATTCAATTTTCATTTTTTGTTTAATAATTGTCTCAGTAAGCTACCCATACTCTTAACAAAGTTTATACGATGGAAGCTACATAAAGGAAACATTATTTCTTTTTTAAATTGATCAAGCACTGCTTGCAAATTTGCTTGATAAGCTTCTTGAGCTTGTTTTGGGTTGACTTTAACTTTTTGATTAGTTTCTAAATCTTCAAACTCGATCAAGCCTTCTTCAAAATCAAGTGTCCTTTCCTTATCTGACTGCAAAAATAGTACCCAAAATTCTGTATTTTTATTTCTAAGGGTTTTTAAATAACTAACAATCTCTGTATTATGTTCTAATAAATCACTTATAAATATTATTGTTCGTTTCTCTTCACTGGAATTTAGTTGATGTTGAATGCTGGTCGGAAACTTCCCTTCTGCTTTGGTAGTAATCAATTGATGAAGTAATAAAGAGAGTTTATTTCTTCTATTCTTTTTTGCTAAGAATACTTGTTGAACATCATTTAAGCTTAAGAGGGAATAAGTATCTCCTTGTTTTTCTGCTATATACGCCAATGCTCCAATCAACATATTGGCACAATCTAATTTTTTAATCCCATCCTCCTCATAATTCATAGAGGCACTGGCATCTAAAATAAAATGAAAATGATGTTGTTTGGTTTCTTCTGATTGTTTAATATAGTAGCGATTAGAACGGGCTGCCAACTTCCAATCTAAGCTTCGAATGTCATCTCCTGCTTGGTATTCTCGGTATTGAGCAAACTCAATATTGGCTCCTAATAGACTGCTATTATGTCGGCCACCTAACACTTCACTGACTATTTGTTTAATCAGGATTTGAAAGGATTGTACATTTTTAAGACGTTGTGGATCAAAGTTCATACAGAGGCTATCATATTACATTGGGCATCTCTACTTGCTCCAATAAAAGATCAGTAATATCGTCTGAGGTAATACCATCAGCCTCTCCTTTATAATTGACTAGTATTCTGTGCCTTAATACCGGATGTGCCAAGGCTTTAATATCTTCAGGAGTGACAGCGTACCTTCCATTTAATAAGGCATTCGCTTTAGCACTTAAGATGAGTGCCTGACCTGCTCTTGTGCCTGCTCCCCATTCTACCCATTTCTTAATAGCATCAATCGCTGTCAAAGATGGGCGAGTTTCTCGAATAAGCTGATTGACAAAGGTGAGCATATCCATGCTTATCATCACTTGTCGTACTAAGTTCTGAAGCTGGAGGATATCGTCTCCACTAATGACGGCATTCAATTGTGTACTAGTATCAGAGGTGGTGGATTTTAGAATATCTAATTCTTTTTGTTCGCTAGGATAATTTAAGCGTAGATATAATAGAAAGCGATCTAACTGTGCTTCAGGCAAAGGATAAGTACCTGCTTGTTCGATGGGGTTTTGAGTGGCTAATAAAAAGAAGGGTTTAGGAAGATGGTACTCTTGGCCATTATATGTCACCGCTCTATCTTGCATCGCTTCTAAGAGCGCTGATTGGGTTTTGGGAGGAGTTCGATTGATTTCATCCGCTAAGACAATGTTTGCAAATACAGGTCCTTTATTAAATTGAAAATCCGCTTGCCCATCTTTTTGTCGAAGTATTTCTGTACCGATTATATCCGTAGGCATCAAATCGGGTGTGAACTGAATTCGTCTGAAGTTTAAGTCCATTGCTTGAGACAGTGTACGAATCAGCATAGTCTTTCCTAGACCAGGTACTCCTTCTAAAAGTGCATGACCATTGGCTAAGATCGCTACCAATAGTTGATCAACGATCTTTTCTTGTCCAATGATTACTTTTTGAACTTCTGATTTTAGATCAGTTGCCTTTTTTATCAGTCCTGCTATTTCATTTTCGGTCATATCACGCCGTTAAGGAATAAATCACGATATTGACACCAAATTTGGTATTATCTACTGCCAACCATCTTTTATTTCTAAAATCATAATCCCATTCACAACCATAATCTTTATTGCTATAAAGCACGCCTATTCGATCATTGATTTCAATAGCTTTGAGATAATCGTGCACCATATCATCTCCCCAACCATTAAGTTCTACTGAAGTCGCTGGTGGGCCTTTTTTGAATTCAAAAAAGCAGTTGTAAATAGCGTGTGTGTTGGGAATTTTTTTCAAAGCTGTGGGGCCAAAGATCAGCTCCATTTCTCTTTCAAATGACTTAGCAAACAGCCCATCAATATCATGGTTACAATCATCTACAAAGACAAAGCCGCCATTTTTCACATATTGCTCAAAATTGCGACGCTCTGCTTTGGTAAATTGAACCAACTTATGACCACTGAGATAGCAAAATGGCACTTCAAAAATGTCATTGCTACTCAGTGGGATAATCCGTTCTTCCGGCTCTATATCCAAGCTAGTGTACTCCACCAGCGAGTGAAGGAGATTGGACGGCATTCTTTGATCCGTATCCCAATCGCCAGAATCATATTGCAATCGGGTAAAAACGAATTTCATTTATTGGACTGTTTTAAGGTTTATATGGCATCTGATAAACTGGTGAAAGTAAAGTCTCTTACTTTCATAGTAGGAATCATATGGCCATCAATACGAATTGGTTCTCCTAATTCTTCCAAATTATTCAACATAATAATCGGGCTTTCATTGAATCGAAGATTCTTGATTGGATACTTAATTTCTCCATTCTCAATATAGAAAGTACCATCTCTTGTCAAGCCTGTATAAAGTAAGGTTTGTGGATCAACATTTCTGATATACCAAGTACGAGTTAACAATATTCCCTTCTTGGTATTTTTGATCATTTCTTCTGTTGTAGCCTTGCCACCTTCCATTAAAATATTAGCAGGATATGGTACAGGATCTACCCCATTCTTTTGTGCCCAATAACGAGAGTAGGTCATATTTTTAATTACTCCCTTTTCAAAGAAAGTCATTTTCTTACGTGGCAAACCAGATCCCGTCCAAGTAGAACGTGGTGCTCTTGGATCTAATGGATCGGTATATATCGTTACTCGCTCATCTAGTAATTGCTCTCCTAAACGAGTTCCTCCACCAGTTTTCGAAAGATAGCTTCTTCCCTCATCAGCAGAACGAGCATCAATATTCCAGAACATCGTTCTTAGCAATCCTATAGAAGCGGCTGGCTCTAAGATAACTGTATATTTACCTGGTTCAATGGCTTTTGCATCAACAGACTTACTCGCTTTTTCTGCGGCAATAGCAGTTGCTTTAGCGGTGTCTAATAAACTGATGTCATTATAATCTCTAATGGCATAACCAGATCCCGTACCGTCATCTGTTCTGACCGTTACCGAAAAGTCTGCACTAGTAGATTGATCATAAGCAAACAGACCTTTGCTATTCATCATCGCATCAAAACCATGATAGTTTTCTAAGAAACCAGCTGCGACCAAGCCTTTACCCTTGCATTGCATCATACTTGCTTGCGCTAACTCCGCTCTCTGAGTCGGCGTAACATTTAAGGACTGTTTAGACATCGTGATCGATTGATCATATTTTTGAGGCTCTAAAAAATCCATAAACTCTGGATTGGCAGGAGCATATTTGGCTAATTCTTCTGATCTTCTGACTACCTTCTCTAAAGAAGCATCATCAAATTCATTAATCGTAGAACTACCCAATTGTTTGCCAAAAGCAGAAGCTACCTCTAAAGAAGTATTATCTTCAGAGCCACTAGTAGAAACGGTATTTCGTGCATAACGAATATTCCCACCAGTATAACCACTTAGATTAGCTTCACATTGATCTGCTTTAGACAAGGCCATTACCTTGGCTAATATTGTTTTTGCGTCTTCTCTACTTAGAATAGGCATATTTAATTTATTTTATGGTAAGCTATTAAGAGATGGATCCTAATCAACTCACTAATTTTTTAATTTTTATTGATGAAAAAATAAGAAGTATCATTCTTATATTTTTCTGGCCGTATTAATCACATTGACTCCATTGAAACGAGTAGTCGAACTACCATGAGATACCGCACTCACCTGTGAAGGCTGTCCCTTACCATCGAAGAAAGTACCAAAGATTCGATAGTCGCTTTCATCACAAATAGACTCACAAGAATTCCAAAACTCTTGCGTATTGGATTGATAAGCTACATCCTCTACTTCTCCTTTGATTTTTCCATTTTCTACTTCAAAGAACATCGTTCCTCCAAATTGGAAATTATAACGCTGTTGATCAATTGAGTAAGAACCTCTTCCTACGATATAGATTCCTTTTTCTGTATCTGAAATCATATCCTCCACCGAATACTTTTCCTTTCCTGGACGCAAAGAAACATTCGGCATTCGCTGGAATTGTACTGAACTCCAAGAATCTGCATAACAACAACCATGAGAAGCATCCTGATCAATCATGTGAATCTGATCTCTAATCGCTTGATAATTGACCAAAACACCATCTTTTACCAAATCCCACTCTTTCGTTTCTACCCCTTCATCATCATAACCTACTGCACCTAAAGAACCCACTTGCTTTTTATCCGCAAATAAATTCACCTTTTCATTACCATATTTAAATGACTTAGTTTTCCACTTATCAATAGTCGCAAAGCTAGTGCCTGCATAATTGGCTTCATAACCCAATACACGATCTAATTCTAGTGGATGTCCAACAGACTCATGTATAGTCAAACCTAAATGATTAGGCTCCAATATCAAGTCATATTTACCTGGCTCAATAGAATTAGCCGTCAATTTAGCCTTTACTTGTCTACCAGCATCTGCGGCATCCTCCAGCATATCATAAGAATTCTTATAAACCTTCACACCACCAGGACAAATAATCTTATCCTCTGCTTTAGGCTCTAAATACTCATAGCCCATTCCCATAGGTGCGCCTAATGATTGACGAGAACGGAATTTCCCCGTTTCTTTATCAATAGCCGTCGCAGTGAAGGTTGGCCAAATACGATGTACATCCTGCTCTATATAAGAACCATCCGTAGAAGCAAAGTACTTTTTCTCATTTACTGAAAAAAGCGCACTATTCACATAACTCGCACCTGCCTCTTGTGCCTTCGCATTCGCCGACAATAATAAATCTACCTTATCAGCAATTGGCACCTCTAAAGAACTCTTTACAATAGGTGTTTTCCAAGTCACCTCTCCTACCCCTTTAGTCGCAGCCAGTTTCACAGGTTCCGTCTGAAGGATATTATTCGCCTTAGCAATCGCAACTGCTTGTTCGGCTGTTCTTGCCATAGACTCTTCAGAGACATCACTGCTAGAAGCAAATCCCCAAGTACCATTGACAATCACTCTAATACCAATACCATAAGATTCCGTATTGACAATATTTTGCACCTTGTCTTCTCTGGTATAAATATATTGATTCAAATATCTACCAATCCGAACATCCGCATAAGAAGCGCCCTTTGTAGTCGCCGAGTTTAAAGCAATGTCCGATAATTTTTTCTTAGTAGCAGTGTCCATTATCGGGGTGATCATCACTTCCGTTGGTACCTCACTACCGATTAGTGGAACGCATAATATGGTTCCTCCAGCCCCTAAGCCAGCTAATTGAATGAATTTACGTCTCTTCATATTTTTGATTGTTTTCCTATTGCCCCAATTTAAGGTTTATTGCATCCTTATACAAATGAATACCAAACAAATGTTAGCTACTTTCTAATTTTTTAACATTTCTTTTGATGGGCGCATCCCGATCCTTTTTTTCATTCCAAATTGAGCATAATATTTGGGGCGCAACCATGCGCTTGAAAAAGCAAGTGCGAAGCACGAGCCATTCATCGTTTATAATTCATCATTCATCGTTCGCCAAAGGCGCATGGTCGGGCTATCCACTATTATGTGGCTATGATCCTCCTACTCTGCTAAGTCCTGCTTGTCTTCCCTGCGGGCAAGCCATCGCAGCACTAAGCGCCGTAAGTCGCATCATGGACGCCACATACCGCTCCTATCCCTTGCGCATTTAAGGATATTGATATACATTAAAAAACAAAATACTAACTACTCATTACTTCCTACCCACTACTAAAACAGCCACATATCGCTCCTATCCCTTGCGCATTTTTATTTGGTATTGGGTATAAGGTAATGAGTATTGAGATAAAATAAGGGGAATCATATAAAATCTGCCAAAGGCACAACAAAACGTATAGCCCCGTATTTTAATGCGGGGATAAAATGCAGTATAATCCTAGTGCCGTTAGGTACTTTTTATATTTTAATCCCTACCAAAAAAGAAATGACATATCCGATTTAGAAATAACATTCATTTTTTTATTTTTGAAAGCTACTTAGGAACGTTTAAAAAATAAGATTGGGATTTGCAGCTAAATATTTTGTATCAAGACAAGGCGAAAAATGCAGGCGATGCAGCGCATCGGCAAGGCTTTTCAACGAAGTATTGGTACAAAAGATTAGTTGCTAAATGTGGAAATTATTTTTTAAACGTTCCTTATAAGAAGATATGTCATTTCAACAAGTCTAAAAAACCTATCGGCTATAGACAAAAAAAATCTCTCAGTGAGCGCAGCGAACGATCTGACGTCTCTCAGCGAACGCAGTGAGCGGTCTCTAATCTGATAGCAAAGCGGTCTAAAAATCTATCGACCATCGACTATGGACTATCGACCAAAAAAATCTCTCAGTGAGCGCAGCGAACGATCTGACGTCTCTCAGCGAACGCAGTGAGCGGTCTCTAATCTGATAGCAAAGCGGTCTAAAAATCTATCGACCATCGACTATGGACTATCGACCAAAAAAATCTCTCAGTGAGCGCAGCGAACGGTCTCTCCTCTCTAAGCGAACGCAGTGAGCGGTCTCT
>JAHDDN010000089.1 GCA_020629335.1 Chitinophagales bacterium
TCGTTTTTTTCCTTAACTGTTTCTTTAGGCTCCTCTTTGACGGCATCATACACAGGATCTGGAACTAAGATATCTTTGCTATCCTCGTATGCAAATTTGTTTTTAGACGAAGGCGTTGATGGCTTTATGATCTCTTCTTTTGCCTTTTCTTTTGCCTCCTCATTTACTGTTTCAACAGAAGGAGTCTTTTCTAAAGATTCTAAGTTTTTGAACAACTCAATTTTTTGAGTTTCTGGTGTTTTATTGTTTGACGTTTTAGAAGGCGTTTCTGTTGGTGTTGTCTTTTCTGCAATCGTTGATAAAGTAATAGTCTGAGTAGTTGCTTTTTGTGGCGGTTTTTCTTCTGCTACCGGTGTGAATTTTTCTTCCGTTTTTTCTACTACTATTGGAGGTGGTGTGCTTTCCTTTATGATAGTGGTAGGTGTAACTACTTTAGGCCTGCTCTCTGTAACTATTTCTCCATTGAGTAAGCCTTCTAAGGTTTCGCCTGGTTTGATGAGTGATGTTCCTAAAGCTGCTTCACTTCCTTGAGATGGCACCATGACATCTGTATTATAATTAAACTTACTGGCATTGCCTTTCGGAGCATTATTTTTAGGAGGCTTATTAGTTGCTTTATTTTTGTTTGCGGAGACATAAGTATCTTTTGCAATCTCCTCGCTGGTAAAATTATTTCTTTTAGTAGGTGCTGGATTATTTTCATCTACCACCATAATCACCTCCTCTCCAAAAACATTTTTTGTTTTGATATACTGCTTGCCATCTTTTTCAGGAGTACTCGTTGGAGAGTTTGAGGCTGGTGGTGTATTTATCGCTATTGATCCTTGATTAGGATTAGAGTTATTAGCTAGCTTTCCAATAGTTGGGCGACCTAAATTGGCTGCTTGATTAGGAATAGGCTGATTCTGAGCGTAATTAGGCTTATTAAGCGGATAAATGTAAACGACTTTATTGTCAGGGCTTTTGATATTATAAGAATGATTCGGGAGTACAGGGCTAGTGGCTTCTGTAGCAGGCTCTATTAGCTCCTCCTCTATCGTACTGGCCTCCTCTTTTTGGGGCTCAATAATTTTCTTCTTTTTGCTATTTTTCTTCTTTTTTTGCTTATAAACAGACGGATCCTCTTGCGGAAAAGCAGGATCAAATCCTGTTTGCGCATTTATCTGAGTACAATAAATTAAAGAAGAAACAAAAAGGAACAGTAGTATTTTATATCGCTTAGACATTATCGTATGATGACATTTATGAATAAAGTTAGGCATTTTTATTAAAAATAAAGATTCTTTAAGGAATTAAAATTCATGCCATTCACATATTCCCTTATTAAACAGGGAGGAATACTTTATGAAATTGAATCACTCATTAAGTAATTCGCAAATTTAAGCAGTTTATGTTCTTCAAATTTATCTGCCATGAGTTGTAAGCCAAAAGGCATTTGATCAGCAGAATGCTCAAATAAAGGAAGGGAAATAGCTGGCAAACCTGCGAGGTTAGCTTGTACCGTATAAATATCTGCTAAATAAACACTAGTTGGGTTCTGAGAAGATTTGGCATTTAATTCAAATGCTGTTGTTGGAGTCGTTGGCGTCAGTATAAAATCGCTTTCTGTTAGAATTTTACGAGTAAAGTCATGGATTAATCGCCTTACTTGCTGGCCTTTCTTATAATAAGCATCATAATAGCCTGAACTCAGCACAAAAGTACCCAACATAATTCGCCGCTTGACTTCATTACCAAAACCTTTGGATCGAGTTTGTCGATAATTATCCTCCATATTAGTAGCCCTTTCCACACTATAGCCATAATGTACCCCATCATAACGAGCCAAATTAGAGGAAGCCTCCGCTGTGGTCAATATGTAATAAGTTGGTACAATATACTCCAAATAAGGAAACTCTATAGGTACTAATTCATGCCCTTCTTCCTTCAATTGCTCTATACATTCATTTATTTGTTGGCGTATTTCTGGATCTAATCCATCATGTTCTAACACATTTGGGAAGTAAGCTATTTGGTACGATTTATCTTCTTCTGTTAAGTCCGTATAAGTAGGTACACTCAATGGAGACACCGTACTATCAAACTCATCCTTACCAGACATAATCTCTAATAGCAAAGCAGCATCTGAAATGCTATTCGTTAGGGTTCCTATCTGATCGAAGGAAGAAGCATATGCAATTAATCCATGACGAGAAATACGACCATAAGTAGGCTTCATCCCGATGACATCACAAAAAGAAGCAGGCTGCCTAACGGAACCACCCGTATCACTACCTAATGCTGCCAGACATAAATCAGCCTGAACGGCAACTGCAGAAGCGCCAGAAGACCCGCCTGGTACCCGATTATTATCGTAAGCATTCAAGGTCGGTCCAAATGCCGAATACTCATTAGTAGAACCCATTGCAAATTCATCACAATTGAGCCTGCCAATGATAATGGCATCTTCCTCCAATAAACGTTGGATAGCCGTAGCTGAAAAAAGGGATTGAAAATCAGAAAGGATATGAGAAGCAGCAGACACAGCATGGCCCTCATAACATAAAACATCTTTTATGCCAATCACCATACCGAATAAACGCCCAAGCGGCTCGCCTGATGCTAATTTAGCATCGATTTGCTTCGCCTTTGCCTGTGCTTCCTCCGCAAATACCTCCAAAAAGGCATTCAAATGCGCATGAGCAGCGATTCTCTCTAAATAATAAGCTACCAAAGATTGGCAACTCACTTGACCTCCTCTCAAATCTGCTTGAGCAGCAGATAATCTCTTATACTTTTTCTCGAACCGCTTTGACATCAAAGAAGGAATTAAGAGTTATTCTCTGTAGTTTGTTTTTTAGCATCTGCCTTCATGCCTTCCTGTAATTCTTCTTCAATAGAAGCACGAGCAGTATTAAATTCACGTATACCTTTACCTAAGCCTCTCATTAACTCAGGAATTTTACGGCCCCCAAATAAAAGCAAAATGGCAAAAAAGATGACCATCGCCTCTGGTATGCCCAACGAAAATAAAAGCAATAAATCCATAATCAATACATTTTTATAGAACTCATTTAAAGTTTTATGGTGAAGCTGAAAATGAGCTATTTTTTAAAACAGCAGAAAAACTTTAAACGAGTTCATAGTCAAATAACTATCGAACAACAAAACTAAGGCTTTCCGACGCCATTCAAAAGTTTTTTTATACAATACTCACCTAAATAACGACACACTAGCCTCTTTATCTAACAAATCACTCAATAATTGGATCACTTTGGGGATTCCAATTTATTTTCTTGGCAAGAGGGCGTACACATAGGTACGCCCCTACATTATTGGTGGTTTATTCTTGTTATTCATTATTTATTGGGGCTTTCGGCTGCGCTTATGAAGCGAAGCGCGCAGCACAAACCCAATCAATTAGTAATTAGTAATTTTTAATTCCTCATTAAAAGGCGCAGCCGTCGGGCTGTCCGCTCTTATGTGGCTATGCGGCTCCTACTTCGCTAAGTGCTGCTTGTCTGCTAAAGCCAGCCATCGCATCACTAAGCTACGTAAGTCGCAGCATGGCCGCCACATACCGCTTCCATCCCTAAGCCATTTTTAGCTATCTTTGCGACTCAATCAATATGGCATTAATGAATCCAGTTAAAGAAGCAGAAATAGAAAGAGAGTGGCAACGATTGCTTTATAAAATCAAGCCGACTTTTAATCAAAAGCTCAATCTTCAAGCCGTTTTATTCTTGATAGGTGTACAGGAATTGGGTCGTGTTAGACAGGATTTCTCTAAGGAGGAAAAACAAGATCTCATGCATATAGCAGTATGCAAGCTATTAAGTCAAGAAGGAATATATTCTTTTAAAGGAAAGGACCCTGATGGCTGGCCAATATGGGAAAAGACGGATCAAAGTGCGCCTTTATTGGATTTGGGTAAGCAGGAAATGTGGCTGAAGGAGTTAGTGATTAAATATTTTGAGGATTATTAAAAAAAGAAATGACCTATCTTGGAGATAGGTCATTTCTTTTTATAGGCTTTAAGTATCTACTTTATCATTACTTGATAACAATCGATTCTATTTTATCGCCTTGGACTATTTTGTTCACTATATCCATATCAGCTTGGCCCTTAACTTTGCCGAATACGGTATGCTTACCATCTAACCAAGGCGTTGCCTTGTGCGTGATGAAAAACTGGCTTCCATTAGTAGCTGGACCAGAGTTGGCCATTGAAAGGATTCCGCCTGATTCGTGCTTTAAGCCATCTACAATCTCATCCTCAAACTTATAACCTGGATTTCCTCTTCCATTACCATCTGGGCATCCACCTTGAATCATGAAATCATTGATTACACGATGAAAATTTAAGCCGTCATAGTAGCCTGCTTGTGCTAATCCTAAAAAGCTAGCTACCGTAACAGGTGTTTTCGTAGCGTATAAATCTAGATTGATATCGCCTTTGTTCGTTTTGATAGTGATACTCATATCCTTATCAAACTTCGCCTCTTGGATGAGCGATTTCATTTTATCAGGATCTATTTTGCTTTTAGCATTAGACTCACTGGAAATAGCCGCAGATTGGAGCGTTTTCATTGTTTTTATATTCGTGCTTTGAGAACAAGCAGCAAAAATTAACAAACAACAAATTAATAGTAAATTCCTCATGTTGAATTATTTTATGACGATTGTTTCAATTTTATCGCCTTTGACTATTTTATTGACTATGTCCATATCTGCTTGACTTTTGATCTTGCCAAATACGGTATGCTTACCATCTAACCAAGGAGTCGCTTTGTGCGTGATGAAAAACTGGCTTCCATTAGTAGCTGGACCAGAGTTGGCCATTGAAAGGATACCACCTGATTCGTGCTTTAAGTCTGCTACGAACTCATCTTCAAATTTATAGCCTGGATTTCCATTACCTCTACCGAAAGGACAACCGCCTTGTACCATAAAATCATTGATTACACGGTGGAAGTTTAAGCCATCATAAAAACCTGATTTTGCTAAACCAGCAAAGTTCGCTACTGTTTTAGGTGTTTTAGTTGCGTAAAGATCTAAGTTGATATTGCCTTTGCTCGTTTTGATAACAGCAGTCATGTCTTTCTTATAACTGGCCGTTTTGATAGACTCCTTCATTTTCGCTACATCGACCTTAGCCATTGCTCCATTTGCTGCTGGTGGCGGTGGAGGTGGAGTCTTTTTAGCTGGTGTAGACTCTTTTTTAACGGCTGTTGTTGTTTTATTAGCTGTATCTTTAGCTGTTTTTTTTGCATCACTTTTACATGCACTCATTACTACTAAACAAGAAAGTAGTATGTAAAATATATATTTCATATCGCTTTTTGGTTTGATGAAAATTTTAAAATCATGCAAAAATAGGATTATATAATTAATCCAACAAAAAAAGGGGGAAACTGAGTATCAGTTTCCCCCTTTTAATTTATACTTATTCTAAATACTTTATTTTACGATGATTGTTTTGATCACATCGCCCTGAGTGATTTTATTAACAACATCCATATCTGCTTGGCTTTTTACTTTACCAAATACAGTGTGTTTGCCATCTAACCAGTTAGTAGCTTTGTGTGTAATAAAGAATTGGCTACCATTTGTTGGTCCACCGTTTATAGTACCAGAATTGGCCATTGACAAAATCCCTGCTGAATCATGCTTTAGGTCTGTTCTGAATTCATCATCAAAGAAATAGCCTGGATTTCCTCTTCCATCTCCACGAGGGCAACCACCTTGAATCATAAAATCATTTAATACACGGTGAAAGTTAAGGCCATCGTAGTAGCCTGCTTCAGCTAAGCCTTTCAAATTGGCAACTGTTTTGGGTGTTTTAGTAGCGTAGAGGTCTAAGTTAATATCACCTTTGCTTGTTTTGATCACTGCTGTTAGGTCTTTATCAAATTTTGCATTATCAACCTGAGCTTTCATTTTTCCAGCGTCGATTTTGCTTAAAACCTTAGTCGCTCTTGCTGTAAGATCATCCATCTTATTTTCTGTAGGCGTAGGTTTTACTGGCTCTTTTTTCTGCGTTTGTGTTTTTGTTGCAGCTTGGTCTTTTAGCTCTTTTTTAGCTGCTGGTTCGCTTTTACATGCGCCCAACATAATGATACAGCAACATAAAAGATACAATACTTTTTTCATGTTTTTTTTTCTTTTTTTTTGTAACTGTTCAGTTACAGTTTTCAAAAATTTCCTGCAAAAGTAAGCAATCTTGCGGATATTATGGCAATTATTGCTTGTTGGCTTGTAATGCGCAAGGGATAGCAGCGGTATGTGGCGTCGAGAGGGAGCTTACGAAGCTTAGTGATGTGATGGCTGGCCCGAAGGGCAGACAAGCAGCACTTAGCGTAGTAGCTCCCGAACAGCTACATAAGAGCGGATAGCCCGACCCAATCTTTATTTTGCATCGGAGGGCGCACACATAGGTAGCGCCCCTACAATCCGATGCAAAATAAGGATTGGGGTGCGCCCAAATAAAAATGTGAGACTCAAAGCTTATAGGCTCTCAGTCTCACATTTATTTTGTTCAATTACTTGGCAGCTTAATCCATTACTTCTAATAGTGATTGGTATTCTTTAGGAATATCTTTTCTACCTGGCACGTAGATGGCTTGAATTTTTGCACCTACTTGGATGGCGTTGACGACTGCTTGGCCGTATAGTACTTGCCCAAATACATTGTGCTTGTCATCTAACCAAGGGGTTGCTACGTGTGTAATGAAAAATTGGCTTTCGTTGGTATTGGGTCCTGCGTTAGCCATTGATAGAACGCCTGGCCCCCAGTGTTTTAGACCTAAAGCAAATTCATCTGCGAAGGTATAGCCGATTCCTCCTTCGCCTGTTCCGTTAGGCGATCCGCCTTGAATCATGAAGTTCGGTACTACTCTATGAAAATTAAGCCCATCGTAATAGCCTTGTTTGGCCAGTTCTACGAAATTGGTTACTGTACGAGGTACTTTAGTAGCAAATAAATAAACGAGTATGTTACCTTGGTCAGTTACGATCAGGGCTTTCATGTCTTTGTCATAAGATGCTTTTTCAATTTTTTTTCGCATCTCACCAGGATCAATTCCTCTTACTTTCTCTTGTGCGTTAAGATCATTCATCATGAATACACCTACTAATAATAGGCATAGGGTGAAAAAATGTTTTCTCATAATTTTTTGCGTTAATTTAAATAATTGAATTGATAGGATAAAGGATATTAGTTTTAGTAGAAATTGTTTTTTAATGAGTCTAAGACCAAAATTATTGACCTTTTGAAAATTAAAAGGTTTACTTTTTATTGATTGGCAAAGGTAGTACATTTGCTTTCTATATACAAGCTTGCTGAGCCTGTTTGAACTCCTTTATACACCTTCTTTCTATGGACTACTTCAATTACTTTTTAGTGTTTTGTGCTGGCATTGCTGCAGGCTTTATTAATACTTTAGCTGGTAATGGTTCTGCGGTAAGTTTGGCTGTATTAGCCTATTTAGGTTTGCCTATTAATATTGCTAATGGTACTAATCGGATTGGGGTGATGATCCAGAGTTTGGTAGGTTCTTATACTTTTCATAAGAGTGGTTGGTTAGATTGGGGTCAAATTATTCGTTTGGCTATTCCCACGGTTATTGGTTCGATTGTAGGTGTATTATTGGCGGTTGAGTTGCCTGAAAAGGAGTTAAATATTATTCTGGGTGCTTTGATGTTGGCCTTGTTAGGAATCGTTTTGATGAAACCTAAACGATGGTTAGAAGGACAAACGACTCGGGTTTTGTCTGCTTATAATTGGAAGTCAGTACTACTATTGCTTGCTGTGGGGTTTTATGGCGGTTTTATTCAAGCAGGGGTGGGTGTTTTATTTTTAGCCACCTTTGTATTGGTGATGGGTTTTGATCTTAAGAAGGCTAATAGTATAAAGGTGGCTATTGTGGCTTTTTATACACTTCCTGCGATTGTTATTTTTTTATATCATAATCAAATCAATTGGTTTTGGGGCTGTTGGTTAGCATTAGGCCAGAGCATTGGAGCCTTTGTTGCTGCTCGATTTGCGATCAAAGTGCCCAATGCTAATGTTTGGATCCGACGATTATTGATTGTTATTCTTATCTTAGCCATGTTTAAGTTTTGGGGATTTGTTTAGGAATAATTCTTAAATAGCTATTACAATGAATAATTTATGTATTGACATGGGCAATACCAGAGTCAAATTAGCCCTCTTTAATGATGGGAAATTACAGCAAATTGAAAAGCGAAAAGGCATTTCAGTAAAAACGGCTCAAAAATACTTAGAGTTATGGAGTATTGATCGTTGTATTATATCCTCTGTGCGTAATTATGATGAGTCTGTCGATAGTTATTTAGCGGATCATTGTCAGACTTTTGTCAAATTAACGCATCTCACTCTTATTCCCATTACTAATAATTACCAAACACCTCAGACTTTAGGGCGAGATCGTTTAAGTGCTGTCATAGGTGCTAATTCGCTATATCCTAATGAAAATATATTAGTCATTGATTCAGGAACCTGTATCAAATTTGATTTTATTGATGCACAGGCTTGTTATTGGGGTGGTGCTATCTCTCCTGGGATGGCTATGCGCTTTAAAGCGATGCACACTTTCACTGATCAATTGCCGTTATTAAACAAGGTCGATGATTTTCCCCTCATTGGTAATAGCACAAAAACCAGCATGGAAAGCGGCGCTCTTTGGGGTGTTATTGCTGAAGTAGACGGTATAATTGATGAATATCTTAGGAGATATGAAGATTTAAGGGTTTTGTGTACAGGAGGAGACGGTCATTTCTTTGAATCTCGGCTTAAAAATCAGATATTTGTCCAGCCAAACTTGGTCCTTATTGGGCTAAATAAAATAATCAAACATAATGCGACATTTGCAGACTAGTCTTTTTATACTTGTTCTGGGTCTTTTCATCTCTGTTGATGGATTATCACAAATTTACAAAGAGAATTCCCCTTACTCTTATTTCGGCTTTGGAACTTTGCATCCAACCCAACAAGCACTAAACCGTTCAATGGGCGGGCTGAGCATACCCCATCGCTCCCCAGTTCACATAAATCCTGACAATCCAGCGTCTTATTCCAGTATACGCTTTGCGACCTTGGAGACTGCTTTTTTTGGTAATGGATTGTGGTTACGAAATGCGGATACTACTCATAGAACTGGTACTAGTTCTATCTCTTATATCAATTTGGGGTTCCCTGTTGGTAAAAAGGGTGGAATGAGCTTGGGACTAGCTCCTTATTCTTCTATCAATTATGATATACTTGATGAAGGTACACTCATTGATACGGAAGGAAATGAAGTTACTGAACAGTATAACTTTATTGGTACTGGGGAGGTTTATCAGGTTTATGCTGGAGGAGCTTATCAAATTTTCCGTATTGCAGGAGATTCGATTCGAACAAAATCCTTAAATATCGGTTTAAACTTTGGTTATCTGTTTGGTAATTATGATCGTAGGGTAATTTCTTACTTACCTCAAGATACTTACGATTTTGGTAACCGCTCTATAGAAGAACAAGGTATTGGTGGCTTCCAATGGAAATTAGGACTGATGTATATGCAGCAGTTGACTGATAAAACTTATTTGGTTGGTGGAGCAACTGCCACGACTCAAGCTTCTTTGAATACTGAGACGAATTCTTATCTTTTCAGACGAAATGATTTCGGCCAATTAGTGGATACTGTATCCGCAACTATAGGAGCTGAAGGAAAAATAAAATTGCCTAGTGGTTTGGGCTTTGGCCTAGCCATACAACGACCCAGTCACTGGATGGTAGGTTTTGATATAAAAATGACTAATTGGCAAGAATACAGCGTCAATGATGTATCAGAAGATGTTTTGACCAATAGTATTAGATATTCAGTAGGTTTAGGGGTTACTCCTGAGCCCAATGCTATTAGAGGTTTTTTCCAGAAGACGAATTATCGTTTTGGAGCCTATTATGATTCTGGATATTTACAAATTAGTGACACCAATATTAGCGAATTTGGCTTAACTTTCGGCTTAGGTTTACCCTTAAGACCTATTCCTAAGACTAATTTGTATTCAAAATTAAACCTTTCATTCGAACTAGGTCAAAAAGGTACGATTAGCAATGATCTACTTAGAGAAAGTTTCTTTAAGTTCAACATAGGTGTCAATGTTAATGACATCTGGTTTATTAAGAGAAAATTTGATTAAATAAATATATTATTATGAACAGCTTATTGAAATTATCCGTAACCGCACTGATATTTTTTATATTAGGCTCTTTCACTATTAATGCCCAAGATGCAAAAGAAAAATGCACCAAATGTGAAGAGCAAGAATGCTTAGAAAACTACTCTTTATTCTATGAGTTTTATAAGCAAGATAACTATGATGAGGCTTTGCCTTACTGGAGAAAGGTTTTCATCGAAAATCCAGGTTTGCGAAAAACAACTTACTTCGCTGGGGAAAAAATCTTTACTAAAAAGATTAAAGAAACAGAAGACGCTGCACTTATTGATAAATACATTGACACCTTATTTATGGTTTATGACCAAAGAGCTAAATGCTGGGGTGAAAGGGGGAAATTAATTGGGAAGAAGGTTCAATACATGAGCAAGTACCGAAAAGAAGGTAATGAAGAAGAGATCTTCAATATGCGTAAAGAATCTATCGAATTAAGCGGAAATGATGCTGGCTACTATCTATTAACGCCTTACTTCACAAATATCATTGATAAGTACTTAGCTAAAGAAGAAGGATATGAAGCTGATAAAGTAGAATCTATCTACAATGAATTAAAAGGTATCGCTGAGCATAATATCGGTTTAGAAGATTCTAAGTACAAGGATAAATACCAAGATGTATTAGATAAAATGACGCCTATCTATGAAAAGGTAATGTTGAAAACAGAGTTAGAAGGTATCGTTGACTGTGCATCTGCTAAAGAATACTACCAAGCAGAAGTAGCTGCTAAGCCTGATGACTTAAAGACACTTCAAAGAGCATATGAGTCATTGAAAAAATTTGACTGTAAGTCTGACCCTTTCTTCTTAGAAGTTTTACAGAAATTAAATACTATCGATCCTTCTGCTAATAGAATGTTATTCTTAGCTAAGTACTATGGTGATCAAGGAGATGTTTCTAAAGCTACTCAAATGATGAATGAGGCTTTAGCTTTATCTACTGATCCAAGCGACAAAGCTGATATCTACTGGGGATTAGCAAAAATCCACCGTTATAAGAATAAAGATTATCCTACAGCTAGAGATTATGCTCGTAAAGCAGCAGAACAAAGACCAGGCTGGGGAGACCCTTACATATTCATCGGTGAGATGTATGTAGCCAGCGGAGCAAGCTGTAAAAGCCAAAATGAATTTTATGGCTGGGCTGTTAGTTGGGTAGCTGTTGATCAATTTGCTAAAGCAAAGAATATAGATCCTTCTGTTACTGATAAAGCTAATAAGCTAATTGGTAAATATGCTGCTTACTATCCTGGAAGAGAAGACATGTTTACAAGAGATATCAAAGAAGGTCAATCTTATACTGTTAAGTGTTGGATTGGTGCTACTACGACTGCGAGAGCAAAGAAATAATTAAGTATAAATAACACAATGGAAAGGGAGCAAAATCGTTATGATTCTGCTCCCTTTTTTATATTCTATTCGTTTCTGCAACTATTGCTATATTTTACATAAAACACGATAAAAGATGAGTATTAGACTTGTGATTATTTTATTATTTATTGCTTTTACATTCTCTGCTTGTGAAAATAATTTAGAGGAGTTAAAGAATGTCAATGACGAGATCACACCAACAATAGAGACCTCTAAAGGCGTAAGTATTCTTTATAGTGAAAAAGGTAAGTTACAAGCTAAATTGAAAGCTCCTACCCTCTTGCGCCATAAGACTGATGACCCATATATTGAGTTTCCTGATGGTGTGACGATGGAGTTTTTTGATGATAATCAAAGAGCGACTAGTACACTCAAAGCTGACTATGGTATCAAGTACGAAAAGAAAGAGGAAATAACAGTCAAAAGGAATGTAGAAGTCGTAAATGAAAAGGGCGAAACACTAACAACGGAAGAGCTCGCCTATAACGAACAAAAAAGAATCATTAGTTCAGATAAGAAGGTAAAAATTGTTACCAAGAACGATATTATTACTGGAGATGGAATGGAAGCAAGAGAGGAAGAGAAATTCAGCAAATGGAGAGTAATTAACCCTGTTGGACAAAGCCGTTATTCTGAAGGCGATTTAAATCAATAAGTACACTTTTGGACATAAAAAAACCCACTCACTTTTCAGTGAATGGGTGGAGCCGATGGACGGATTCGAACCGCCGACCCGCTGATTACAAATCAGCTGCTCTGGCCAACTGAGCTACATCGGCTTTCAAGGAGTGCAAAAATAATAACTCCTTTTATTTTGCAAAACTTTTTTCAAAAAAAAATGTAATTTTTTTTTGCCTGACCTTAATTATTAAGAATCATTGGCATCAATAACATCACAATTTCTTCTTCGTCAAACAACTCTCCAGGTACTACTAATGTTGGTCTGTTTGGATTAGACAGTTTAAAACTAATTTGGTCACTCTCTAAAGCATTTAAAATGTCTAATAAGAAACGAGCATTAAATGCTATATCCATTGGTTCTCCTTCATATTGACATGGCATTGATTCACTTGCCTCATTTGAAAAGTCTCTATCTTGAGCATACAAGCTCAACATATCCTTTTTCACACTCAATACTACTTGATAAGTGGTCTTGCTGGAGAATAAAGAAATTCTTTTTACTGCGTTTAGCAAATCTCCTCTCTCAAGTGACAAAATATTATCATTATCTCTCGGAATCACCGTATTATAATCTGGATACCTTCCCTCGATCAATCGCGAAGCTAATTTCACTCCTTCGAAGGCAAAAAAGACATTCTTACCATTATAAGAAATGCTAATTTCCTCTTCCGAATCACTTGGTAATACATTCTTCAACAAATTCAATGCCTTTTTAGGAACAATGAAGCTGTTTTGAGAAATATTTTCGATTCCATTTCTCACGTACTTTACTAATTTATGTGCATCTGTGGCAACCCAAGTCAATTTATCTTCTGCAAAATCAAAAAATACACCTGTCATCTGTGGACGTAGCTCATCATTACTCACGGCAAAAAGTGTATTATCAATCGCACGCTTCACCACCTTTACAGGAATAGATATTTCATCGGTTTCTTCCATCGGTGGTGGTTCAGGAAAATCTTCTGGGTTTTCTCCAGCTAACTTATACACCCCATTTTGCGTATTAATAGTCACCGCCAAAGTTTCATTATCAATATGAATAGACAAAGGCTGGTCTGGTAACATCTTCAAAATGTCCAATACAATTTTAGCAGGAATTGCCACCTTACCATTTTCCTCTCCTTCTAAATTAATTTGAGTACTCATCGTTGTTTCCAAATCAGTGGCAACAATTGTCATTAGATTTCCCTCTAAAATCATCAAGAAATCTTGTAATATCGGAATGACCGTATTATTACTAATCACCCCTCCCAAGTTTTGTAATTGCTTCAGTAGTACAGAAGTTGAAACATTAAATTTCATTATCTATTGTTTTATTAATTTGTATAAATTGTTTTTTTCTTTTTCGGGCGCACCCCATTATTTTTTTGGCCATGTGCGTTTATTACACTTAAGCAAATTATACTTCAGCCAAAAAAATAATGGGTCGGGCTATCCGCTTTTATGTAGCTAAAATAGTAGTGTGTATTAGGTAATGAGTATTGAGATAAGTACTCACTACTTTATACCCACTACTCAATACTAAAAAGATACATACCGCTTCTATCCCTTGCGCAAATAAGTCAATCACTATTTTAAGGAAGCTCGTTTAAATCCACTTCAAAATCCGTATCCCAGTTTTCCTTAACCATAATAGCACCTAACTTATTCATTATTTTTTCTGATTGCTTTTGTTCTTTCCAATTACCAGGGTCCCATTTTTCGTTTTTATTCTCATCAAAAATTATTTTTAAATTATAATTGCCTGGTTCTAAGTTTTTGTATACATAAACACTATCACTTAGATTTTCTTTTTTCAATACTTTATTTTGCGCACTGGATAATTCCATGATGTAACTTTTCTCATCGTCTATATTTTTAAAGAGTAATTTTAAAGTACCATAAGACCCTAAACTTCTACTTTTAAATTTCAATTGAACGGTATCGTTTGTTCTTCCGAATAAATCTTTCGTTGCATCTGGGAATAGAGATAAATCATAAATAACTTCTTCTTCCCATTTTCCTTTGATCAAAAGAACGTTAGCGTTTAGATCGCTAATTTGCATCATGGACTCGGTATTTATTTTTACAGAATCTTTTTCAATGAGCATTTTTTGCTGATCAATTTCGGTTAATGGATGATTAAATTTGATGTAAATATCTTGTCCAAAACCGACCTTAAAAGCATCTTTATCTTTTTTATTTCTGACTTGATATTTTAGTTCTTTAGCAAATTCTCTGGGAATTAAATTCCTAAAACTGATGGTATCTAATTCAAGATCATCTGCTTCTACCGCAAATTTCAATTGGGCAATAGTATCATTAACATACCACATTGTAATAGTATCTCCCTTCTCTCCTCTCTGTACAAAATACTCTTCTTCAGATAATTCATCACCTACAAAAGTAACTTTAGAGTTGCTTGTTGGCATAGAATAAATCAACTCTAATTTGCCATGGCTTTCATTTTTTTTGCTCATTAATTTGGGCTTTTCTAAGCCTTCATTAAAGAGCACTATCTCAAGATTTTGATGGATAGTAGTATCACTGACTATAATTGGATCATTCAAAAAACCGATAGATTCTGAATACTGATCGTACTTATAGGTGTTGTCATCTTCTTTTAGTGCAAAGACTAAATATTCTCCTGCGGCCAAAAAGCTCAATCGAAATTCACCATTGTCTTCTGTTCGAGCTAAGTAGCGTGGAAACTCTTTGAATATTAAAGAATCTTTTTCAGCAGAATTGGGATAAAGGCATACTTTAACATCAGGCATTCCTTTGCCAGTTGCTACATCCAAAATCTTACCTTTTATGTAAAAAGAGTCAATTTTACTTCCTGTAGAAAAGATGAATTGTTCTCCTTTCATAGCATTTCCCTCATTAACATCTTTGATGCTTTCCCCAAAATCAATCGTATAGGTTGTATTAGGTTGAAGCGCTTCTTTGAAATTTAGATAGACGGATTTCCCCTTTATCTTCATTTCTGGTTTGTTCTGCATATATGGAGAAATGAACATTTTATTGTTCGGATCATCCAGTTTTACATACTCATCAAAGCTCAACTTAATATATTCACCATTAAAATTGGTTGTCTGTCTGGCTGGTTCTGAATTTAATATTTTGGGAGGCGTCTCATCTCGTTCTCCCCCTGTAGGACTTACAACTTTTGCACAACTGATACAAAATGTTAGAATAATAAACAGTAAAATATTTCTTTGAATGGCTTCACGCACTTTGTTCTCTTTTATCGATTGTTGGATTTAAAACTCTATCACAAAGAGAACGTAAATTTACTACTAAATATGTTGGTATTCATACCAAATATGCCGTTTAAATAAAAGAAGTCGGCTATTAGTTAAATAAGGATTTAAGGTATATTGCTTAGTTACAATTTTTTGCATAAAAAAAGGAGGCTTCTTCGCAAAAGCCTCCCAAATTTCGCACCTCGTCAC
>JAHDDN010000090.1 GCA_020629335.1 Chitinophagales bacterium
AAAAAAAGCACACTGGACTTCCTCCAATGTGCTTCTATCATTTTACTTTGAGTCTAATTTTACAACTCCACTTCCTCTGCTTCCCAAACTTTACGGTCCAATTCCTCAATGACCAATAACTGATCCGTATCTATCGCCAAAATTTGTTTGACATGGCCTTTCACTTTTACCATTTGACCAACTTTAGGAACAGAGTCACCTGTCTTGATAGTTATGGTACCCGTCTCGTCATTAACTCGATAATACTTAAAAATGTATAAATTCACACTTTCAACCACCTCACCTCTGATGGTTACTTTCTCATCCATATACTCCCCTATATTCTCTTGAATATCACCAATGGGAGTCACCAAAGATAAAATGTTAGCACTATTACAAGCAGACAAAGCTAGGAGCATTCCTAGTAAGGGAATAAACAATTTAAATTTCATTTCTGTAGATTTAGGGTTATACTAATAAACTAAGGAATATTATATTCATACTCCTAAGAACAACTACTAATATAACAACGGCCTACACATCCTTAGTTCCGCCATATGACCTAAATCGACTAAAATTCGATTCCTTTTTAATCGTGTCGTACTATTTTATAGCCCGACTTACAAGCAGGACAAACCTGCTTATCTCCATCCTTCTTAAGACGAATGCCTTTAATATTTTTCTGCACAAACTTTTGAATAAAAGCCTGCTGGGCACGATGATCTTTATTAATCACATCTTTTGCTCTATCTTTCATATGCTTCTTAAACTGCCCCTCATATTCTTGTCTTCCCCAACAATTAGGACAAGCACCTGCCTCAATAAGCACTTTATCTTTTTCTAAAGATTCTTTCTTTTTCCCTTTAAAAATATCCAGTAATCCCATTTTTGTTAATTTTGTGGTTTAATATTGATAAAGATAGTTTATTGTCATTCAAAATCAAATAATCATGACTTCTATTAACCCATACATAACCTTTAACGGACAATGCAGAGAAGCAATGGAGTTTTATCAACAAGCTTTAGGGGGCGAGCTTGAATTAAAAACGTTTGAAGAAGGAAATATGCAAGTACGTACTGCCTATACTCACAGGATTATGCATGCTGTTTTAAGATTTGAAGATGCCGTATTAATGGCATCAGACTCCATGCCTGGACAAGATGCTTTGCATGGAAACTCAGTTACCATTAGTATTTCAGCAACTAATTTAGACAAAGCAAAAGGATATTTCATTAATTTGGCACAAAATGGAGACGTTACAATGCCTTTTCAACAGACATCTTGGGGAGCCATGTTTGGAATGCTAACCGATCAATTCGGATTCAACTGGATGATTAATTGTGAACGCTCCTAGAAGGAAGATCACAAACGCTGATACTCAAATTTAGGATAACCTCTTTTATTATCCTCATTATAAAAGTCCGTAAATCGCAATTTATAATAGACACCGTCTGCATCTTTAATAATATAAACAGCATCAATATCTATCTCATAATAATTATCCTCAAAAACGTAATTTTTCCAATCAAAACCGATAACATCTAAATCTTCACTTAAAAATGACTCATCCACTAATTCACTATTAATATCTTCAAAACTATTCAGTTTATCCTTAAAAGCCCTTCCATGATTAGGATTTAGTAAAGCTCCCGTGACTGAGTACGCTAAGGTATCTTCTTGTTCTTCTATAAAATCTGGCACAAATTCTCCCTCATAAGATAAAGTAGTAGTATAACGAGTAAATAACAAATCCCAATCTTCCTTAGGAGGAGCCGCATCTATCAATGCCCCTTCTCCCTCCATCGAGACATAAACAAAATTATAAGCTCTGTCTTTGTTAATCGTCATGCTATGCGCATAACTATTATCCAATGCACCAAAATGCAAGATAAAAGTATCCTCTCCTTCCTGCTGAATAGAGAATTTAATCAACTGAGGAGATAAAGATTTTCGATCCAAAATAAAGACTTCCTCCTCACTCCAATTAGTCAAAGCCGATTCCTTTAAATTACCCGAAGAATCATCCCATAACCAATGCATTCCCGTAGTATCTGTTACTGCTGTAAAATTCTCGCTTCCTGTCCGTGACACCAATGATAAATTAGCCGAATTTAAGATCACATAAGAACTATCTACTCCACAGCTAAAGGCAATATCCCAATCACAACAAGCCCTTTCTTTTACTAGACTATTAGTAGCTAAACTAAAATAAGACTGCGTCAAGTAATCACTACCAATCACCACCTGTTGAGTTTCAACTTCTCCTGGATTAGGAGCAGGCCAGCGCTCTTCTTCTTTCAAACAAGCAGCACTTATCAAAAGAAGCCCGCTTAGCAATATGTAGTATAAATACTTCGTCATCAGTTTTAAAATAAGGATAATTTCAATGAGGTGAAAAAGCTTCTCCCCCAACCAATTGCCATTGCTCCATTGGAGTGTACTCCAGCACTTTCTCCTAATAAATCAATATTACTTACATTAGTCAAGTTTTTTACTCCCAAAGCACATTCCAATTTATTATTCCAGAATTTCTTATAGATACTTGCATCTAATAAAGAGTAAGGTAATATCTCTTGTATGTCAATTTCACCAGTAGAAGCTGTTAAATAACGATACTGTGTGAAGTTATGTTTTAAATTGATTTGTCCTCCTGCATTCCAATCTGGATTTTCATAAGCAATTCCTGAAGAAAACTGACAAGAGAATAAGTCTGTGTTTAGACTTCTTTGACCAATATCGTTCATCAATCTAAAAGAGGCTCCTACTTTTACTTCAAAATTACGATATTGAACATTCATTTTAGCTGATTGATTCAACATCTTTGAATGATCTATATTTATGTAAGTGAAGTAATTCGTTTGAGATGAAATATTGGCTAAGCTAATTAGATTATTACGGAGGTTATAACTAAGCTCTGTAGAAAGAGCTACAGATAAATCAGATTGATAACGCTTAAAGTAATTAAGCGATAAGAAAAAATTATCCGAACGCTCCGCTTCCAAATTTTCATTACCATGAATATTGTGATTAGTATCTACAAACTCCATATATAATTCCTTAAGCGATGGCGCTCGAAATCCTTTTGCATAAGATGCTCTCCAGGTCCATTGCCCGATATTATAACGAATATTTAAAGACGGAATCAAAGGAACGGAATATTGCGTATTATAAGCGATACGCACATTAGGCTGAATACTCAAATCCGCTATTGGCTGATAATTAAATCCACCATAAATAGCAACATCTCCTAAAGTACGTGTACTATCAATTCTATCCCCATTTCCCTGTTCAAAATTCACTTCATAACCCAATTGATATTTAATCGTCTTTGACTGTTGATTTAGACTAAAACTAGCTCTACTTAGCCAAGACACAAATATGGTAGTATCATGATCTGCTTCATTAAGAGAAAGCTGTTCTTCCAGATTAGTCATATCCTTAATAAAAGAATTTTTGATCCGCTTGTATTGATTAAAGGAGAGGTTAATATCGTAAAGGAAGTTATTATTCTTATTGCCTTCTATGAAAAAGGCATTATCCAAACGTTCTGTCGTATAATATTGATCTAAAGCTTTAGCATAATAATTAGGCTGGCCTCTATTGGTTAATTTTTCTTGGAAATAATTAAAACGATGATTGAAATAAGCATTCTTAAAACTGCGTCGATAATTATAAGTCGCAAAGTATTGTTCTTTAGGTTTCCACTGTAAAGAACGAATACGGTCAATACTTGACTCTGTTGGGTCATAGCCATCAAAAAACTTTCTTCCAGCATTTATTTGAATACCATAATCATCTTTTTGAAAACCAAAACGCCCATCAAAATTGTAAACACCAACTGACTCAAAATAGGTATTGATATTTCCTTCAAATCTATTGAGCTGGGTTTTCTTAGTGATGAGATTGATCACCCCACCCATAGCATCCGTGCCGTATATGGTAGAAAGAGGACCTTGTGCAATCTCCACCCGTTCAGCATTACTCAAATTAATCTGGCTCAAATCCACATTACCATTCAATCGACCTATTACTGGAATCCCATCAATTAGGATTTTGACATTCTCTCCGCCTATTCCTTGCATATTGATATTACTACCTAATACATTATCATAGGCGATATCAATATTGAGTTGTTGTTGGAGAAGTTCGCCAAGGTTATCTGCTCCGCTTGCTTTTATTTCTTTTAAACTGATTAGTTCTACATTATGGACGGCATTTCTTAATTCCTCTGCTCCATATTGGGCAGTTACGACCGCTGTAGATAGTTCATAAGCTTTGGGCTTTAATTCAATGGTCTTTTGTTCTCCAACTTGAAGGGTATCAATAATCGTTTCATAGCCTACAAATCTGATGTCTGCTATTTGGGGACTGCTGATAGTAGCTGATATTGTCCCTTGCATATTAGTAGTAAAATGCTCCGTTTGCTTTTTGGACAAATCACTTAAACTGATATGAGCACCTAATAAGGGCGTTTGCTCTATGGCATCCACGACTTTAATAGTACTTGTGCTTTGGCCATTAAGTGCTAAACTTAATAAGCTCAATAAAAAGTATCCCAATAATTTCCCTGTAAGCTGACTCATATTAAATCAAAATATTGTCCAGAATGGGCGACCTCAAGGGTCGCCCCTACACCTTTATTTTTTAACCCAAGTTTGTTGCCATTGACCTTTATCAGAAGCAATATGTAAAAGGTATAAACCTTCTGTCAAATCACTCACATCTAATTGCGTTTGATTTAAATCCATATTAGCTGAGTAGTTTTGCTCAATTAAGTTTCTTCCACTCATATCTGCTATACGAATCGTATAGTTATCTATTTCTTCTGAAGTAAAGTTCACATTTAATATATCCTTAGTAGGATTTGGGTAAACGGCTACGTCACCTAGTAAATTAATCTCTTCTAAGGCTACTGTTGTAGTGAATAAGTAATCTACTTCAATATCAATAGTACCTGTTTGAGAGCCTCCAAAACTGGTGAGAGATAATTTGTAAACCTCTCCATTTAGTAGGTCTTTTACGAAGTAAGCTCTATTTGTCGCTAATTCATAAGCCATTTCTGCTTGATTGTATATTTTCCAATCATAGCCAATGATAGAAATATCTTCATCAGAAGGATTCCCTTCATAAACGTAATCGGCAATATTATCATCTTCAATCTCCTCTATCGCTATATACTTATTGGATAAAACGCCTGTTACTGGATAGTAGGCACCTGGCGGACTAATAAATGATTCGTACTTAGTGAAGGTAAGATCCCAAGCTTCACTAGCTGGCTCTCTATTGATCGCTTCATTATTTTGCAATGAGTAGTAAGCGAAGTTAACGCCTGCATAATCATCCTTATTAATCTCTACTGTTTGAGAATTGCTGCCATCCATAGCGGCATAAGTGAAAGTATAGACTCCTCCATTTAATGATTCTATTTTAATCTTTTTATAAGATTGATCAGCTAATTGGATCACATAGAGTGAATCGCCAGTTACTACGTGAGTCGTAAAATCATAAATTCCCCAACCTAAGTCATAATCAAAGGTTAGGTGTCTTGAAAAAGCACCTTCTGACCAAGTAGTATTGCTATTACGCAACTCTTCCCAACTCTCCAGATTATCTGTTGAGTTCAGTTCATCCCATTGGTCCATGACCATATCATTAACGCCATATAGTTTTGTCCCATTGCCTTCATTGATTAAAAGGCTGGCTGAAAAGCCACCATTTATTTCAATAGCAATATCCCAATTGTTGATTGGGGCACTATATTCTGCGCCATCTGGTAAATTAAGGAAAACTTGATTGGTGATTCCCTCCCCCATTGAAATGGTTTGGGTATAAGACTGAGCGAATGCGCTCAAGGGAAGAAGTGCTAAAATTAGGAGTAATAAATTTCTCATTTAAATTGTAAGTTTTATTAGTTAATCTTAATTCGCTCTTTGATATTAATGTGTCCAATAAAACGGCTTAGGGATGGCAGCGGTATGTGGCGGCCATAAGGGAGCTTACGTAGCTTAGCGATGCGCAGGCTCCAATAAGAGACAAGCAGCGCTTAGCGTAGTAGCGACCGAATAGCCACATAATAGCGAACAGCCCGACCATGCGCCTTCGGCGAATGAGTGATTCATAATGATAAATGATGAATGTTTTATTTGGAACAATCAAGTTTATCATACGAACGCATGGGAAGCCCCAAATTTTAAAAAAAATAATCTTGTATAAAATCTAATACCAAAAAACAAAAAAAGTCATGGAATATTAAAATAATAAATTAGCTATTTTATACGCAGTAAAAATGAACAAGTACAAGGCACAAAAACGAAGCATAGCAGCGCTAAGTGAGGCTTTTGTAACGAAGTAATTGTTTATTTTTACAAGTAGAGAATGTAAATTTATTGTTTTAGTATTCCTAAGTGTTAATCTGTACACAAAATACGGATATAAAGGGGAGAAAGTTTAGTGAGTATAGGTCGTAATTGAGTTGTGTCATCTTCTTATGACAATTCCATGACAAAAGGGGAGCGAAATGTTAATTTCTGGGTAATTCGGGAGGTAAGTTGGCGATAATTTCGGCTCTTAGTGCATCTATCATACGTTGCTTATGAAAGCCTCTTTGAACGATGAGGCTGATTTGTCTTTGGAGCTTATGATCTTTAAAAGGACGAACATATTTTTTGCGCCTTTCTCCCATATAGGTGGTGGATATCCAAGGAATTAATGTGATACCTCCTTGGCGTTCTACCACCTTTCGAATGGTTTCTATGGAGGCATTTTCAAACTTAATATTGTGATTAGCTTTAGATTTCGGAAGTGGTAGCTGTTCTATTATGTGCTGATGAGCTTTTGTCAGAATTAATTCGCTTACCTCAATATCTTCTAACTCCAATTCTTCTTTGGCGGCTAGTGGGTGATCTTCAGAAAGATAGGCAACCATGGGTTCTTTAAATACTGGAATTTCGTAAAAACCATTTTCTTCTATAGGCGAGACAATTACGCCCACGTCTGCGCTATCATTTTGCAAACGGCCGATAATTTGGTAGAGATGTAATTCTCTGATGCTCATTTTGAGATCTGGATACTTATTGACTAAGCTCCCTAAGAAAAGGGGCAATAAGTAGGGAGCTAAAGAAGGTAACAAGACTAGCTTAAGTTCTCCCTTCACTTCTTCTCTTGAGTTAATGACTAAATCATTCAGTAAGCGAGATTCTTTCAAAACAACCCTTGCTTGTTCAATAATTAGGATGCCTGTTTCTGTCGGACTAACGGGATTTTTGCTTCTATCAAAGATTAAAATACCCAATTCATCTTCTAACTTTTGTATTTGTATACTCAAAGTGGGTTGAGTGATATGACATTTAGCTGCTGCGGTAGCAAAATGGCGGTAACGATCTAAGGCAATGATGTATTCTAATTGGGTAAGGGTCATAGAGAGGCTTTTTTGTTTTTAAAGAAACAAATTAAGCACCAATAAGCTCACCCATTTTTTACAAAAAGTCTATTTTTTATATCGAACTCGTTTAAAGTTATTTTTTGACACAGCAGACAATAGGCGTTATTTGTTGTCGCCTAAACGACATTAAAAACAAAATAATCATTGATTCTACTTTGTTTGGCATAAATGGAACAAGGTTTGCAATTACAAGCTCAAACATTCATTGTTTTAAACGTTCCACAATTTCATATCTACTTTTTTACACACTACACTTATATTTTTACAAATTTCAGATTGGTTAATCTAACATTTTATTTTAGAGGCGGCCTGTTCAAAGGTTCGTCAGGGGAGGATTATGTACAGCTAAAATTTACTTAAATCTCAAAATCATGACAACAATTAAATTCCTTATCAGCAAGCATGATTACGCCATTCAGTTAGATCGGCTCTTATTAAGCGAACATGTTAAGCAAAATGTAAGCATCCAAGAATGGAATCGATTTATGCATTATTGCTATCAAGTCTATGGTAAGCAAGACTTAAATTGTGTAGATATTACTCAGGAAGCCCTACTTGGAGAGGGAGAGTATATAGACAATAATTATCTTCAGTTGGTGGTATATAATACTGCACATCGCACTTACGAAAGCTTTAAATTTCAAGATGTAGAGTCTATGGAAGCCGCTTAGCTTCCATAGAATTTGGATATTCATTTTCAAGATGATACATTTGTGTCCTTATATTGACTTATATCAAATAATAAGTAATGACACAAGATCAGTACAAAAAAATCGGTGAGAAAATCGCCTCTCTAAGGAGGTATCTTTGACATCGATAGGAAATTGATTCAAATTCAAGAAGAAGAAGAAAAAACGGCCGATCCTGAATTTTGGAAAGATCCCCCAAAAGCAGAAGCTATACTCAAATCCCTCAAGGCTAATAAAAACTGGATAGCTGATTTCGAAAAAGTAAATGCCCCTTACGAAGAAATCGGTATACTAATGGAGTTTTTAGAAGCTGGAGAAAGCTCTGCTGAAGAAATCAAAGAACATTACGAAAAGTTAGTCCCTTTAGTAGATGAGCTAGAATACAAATCAACCCTCAATCAGCCTGAAGACCAGCTAGGCTGTATACTAACGATCAACTCAGGTGCAGGTGGCACTGAAAGCTGCGATTGGGTAGCCATGTTGATGCGCATGTATATGATGTGGGGCGAAAAGAAAAAATATAAACTGAAAGAAATCAGCTCTCAAAATGGAGATGTAGTTGGTTATAAATCAGTAGATATTGAGATCAATGGCGAGTTTGCCTATGGTTATCTAAAAGGAGAAAATGGCGTACATCGTTTGGTCCGAATTTCCCCATTCGATTCCAATAAAAAACGTCATACTACCTTTGCCTCTGTCTTTGTCTATCCACTCATTGATGATTCGATAGAGATAGAGATTAAGCCAGCAGATATTGAATGGGATACCTTCAGAGCCAGTGGTGCTGGAGGACAACATGTCAATAAGACAGAAAGTGCTGTACGGGTGCGTCACCTTCCTTCGGGCATAGTGGTAGAATGTCAGCAAGAGCGAAGCCAAAATCAGAATAGAGATAAGGCCATGCAAATGCTGCGTTCGAGATTATACGAGCAAGAGATTAGACGTAAGAATGAAGAAAAGCAAAAGTTAGAAGGAACCAAACTCAAGATTGAGTGGGGTTCCCAGATAAGGAATTATGTGCTTCACCCCTACAAGTTAGCCAAAGATCTTAGAACCGCACATGAAACTGGAAACGTACAAGCCGTCTTAGACGGCAATCTTGACCCCTTTATCAAAGCATTTCTATTGCATAATGGTGAATAAGCGTTGCTCCAATGATTTCCCCTTGGAGCAGGCTTTTCCCTGTTTTTTATTTGGTGTATTAGAAAGAAACCGAAAAGCAATTTCGCTTGTTGATACAAGAGAACCTAATAAAATCATGACAACTTATTTTTCCATACTATCTGTGGTCATTCGTCCTTTAATAGATGAAAGCCTAAGTATTGCATTACTGCTTACTGATGGAGAGAATGTACGTTTTGAATACTCAAAAGAAAAGCTAAAATTAATTAAAGAATTAATTTCTGACGAACAATATAAACTCATTAGAGCTAAGTTAAAGCAATTCGATGCATATTTCAGTATAAATAAAATCGAAGACAATTCACTTTTCAAAGTCTCTGAATCAAACAACATAATTGATAACAACTACCTTTCCTATTTATCCAATTATAGTCATAACTTAATCTCCTATACAGCTCCACAAACAATAGACATAAACATTAACGAAACAAACTTTTATACCCTATTCAACAAATATATATACCACCTTACTCCTGCTATTCAAAATAAAAAGTTTGAAATAGAAGATTATGTTTCTGAGAATCTATATCCTAAAATCCAAAAAAATGTCAATACCGATTTAGAAATTACCCCTTCTCAACTTCATAACTTAGCTGCTAATGTACATATTGATGCCATTGGTAAAAATGGCAGTATTGTTTGTGTAGATGTTATTAATTTTAGCAAATACCTCCCTCATTTAAAGAATGATATTCATCGCTACGTCAGTCTAATGGATGCATTTGAAAGAAGTTCTTATCATAAAAAAGGGAAATACTTCATCATAGGACAAGAACCAGACTCTTCCTTAGTTCAAAATCATAACATCTGGAAACATTTAAGAGAGTTAGACATTTTCCAATACATTGACGCCAAGCAAGAACTAGAAAAAGTCGAAGAATATATACTACAAAATGAAGTAACGCCCTTCATCTAAAAAACCAGCGAGCAATAAAAAATCTCTCAGCGAACGAAGTGAGCAATCTAACATCTAAAAATCCATAGACCATCGACCGACAACTATCGACCAATAAAAAAATCTCTCAGCGAGCAAAGCGAGCAATCTCTCATCTGACAGCAAAGCGGTCTGACATCTAAAATCCATGGACTATCGACTATGGACCATCGACCAAAAACCAGTGAGCAAAGCAAGCAATCTCTCATCTGACAGCAAAGCGGTCTGTCATCTAAAAATCCATAGACCATCGACCAAAAAACATCTCTCCGCGAACGAAGTGAGCAATCTGACATCTGACAGCGAAGCGGTCTGACATCTAAAATCCATGGACTATCGACTATGGACCATCGACCAAAAACCAGTGAGCGTAGCGAACGATCTCTCATCTATCGACGCTCATCCTCCATCGTATAATCCGGCACCTCCTTCCCAAACATAATCACAATACCTCCTAAAATCGCTAAACCAATCGCTATATTAATGATGAAAGGCAAGCCCACATAAACTGCAAAAGTTCCTAATAACACACTCACGATTCCCACTGTCATAGCATATGGCATTTGAGTACGAACGTGATCAATATGATTACAATTAGTTGCTAAGGAACTCAGGATCGTCGTATCTGATATAGGCGAACAATGATCCCCAAATACAGAACCAGCTAATACACTCGAAATTACGCTATAGAAGATCGGCATACAAGCTTCTGGCGGCACCCCAGCAGAAGCACATAAAGACCAAGTAGTTGGTAATAATAATGGGTATAAAATCGCCATCGTACCCCAACTGGAACCCGTAGCAAAAGCAATCAGTCCTGATAGTAAGAAGGTAATCATCGGCATCAAATAGGGCGATAAATTACCTGCCACTAAGGAGGTGAGATAATCAGCTGTATGTAATTCCTTAGTAATTTGCGCTAAGGACCAAGCAAAAGTCAAAATAATGATGGCAGGCAACATGGTTTTAATGCCTTCAAGAAGAGCACTGATAGTCATATTTAGATCCATAATGCGACCGCCGATTGTTAGTAACATAGCAACCACAACCCCCGACATAGAACTCCAAAGTAAAGCAGTATAAGAATTAGAATCACCTATAGTGGTAGATACTTTATTAAAGAAGCTAGCATCTCCATTCCAGACATCTGCACTATAGCCTGTATAAACTAAGCCGATTAAAGTAACAGCAATAACAGTTAATACAGGCAATAAAGCATTATACCATCTTCGAGGCGCCCCTTCTATCGGTTGGATTTCATCCAAGGCATCTTCCATCTGTTCTTTGCTTGCAGCATTGGGGGAAGATACTTTACCTGTTTCTCTGGCTCTTAATTCGGCTTTTAACATCGGACCATAATCCTTCTTTGTAAGCACCAATATCAAGATAAAAGCAAGGGTTAAAAACGGATAAAAAGAATAAGCTAAGGAATTTAAAAACATAGAGTAAGCACTCTCATCGATATTTAATGTCTCAATAGAATCTTGAATAAAGCCTAATTCCGCCCCTATCCAAGTCGTGACAAAAGCAACGGCAGCTACTGGCGCCGCCGTACTATCCACAATATAAGAAAGCTTCTCTCTGGATACTCTAAAACGATCTGTAATAGGTCTTACTGTATTACCAACAATCAGGGTATTAGCATAATCATCAAAGAAAATAGCCAAGCCCAAACACCAAGTAATCAACTGAGAATTACGGGCAGAATTGGCCAAGCCTGAGAGTTTATCGACTATACCAGCCATACCGCCATTTTTGGAAATAATACCGACCATTGCCCCTATCAGCAAGGAAAAAACGATAACCGCCAAATGATCCGCATCATTCAAGGCCCCGATGATATACTTCTCTACCACTTGCAAGAAACTATAAAATAAGCCGCTCAAGCTAAAGCCATTGAGTATCCAAGCTCCTAACCATATGCCAGCAAATAAAGAGACAAAGACCTCTCTAAAAAGCAAAGCAAATAGTATGGCTAATAAGGGCGGCACTACAGACCACCACAAAGAAATCCATGAAAGAGATGCTTCTTTTCCATCTCCATCTACTTTAAAGAACTGATTAATTTTACCACTTAATTGGCTATCATGCTGTACATATAAATAGTCTGACTTGGGTACTTTTACCCTAACCTTACCATTTTTAAAAAATAAATCCTTTGGTTCCTTATTTATATTAAAGAGATGCTTTCCATTGATATTCGCTACACTACCATCTGATTCTGTTGCTACTACATCAAATAATAAGTCTGTCTCACTCACATTCAACAAGTCAATCGAAAATTCTTTGATGATTCCTTGTCTTTCTGTTTCCGAAAAACCTGATTGAGCTTGAATTGTCAAACCTCCCAACATAAGACATATCATCAGATAAAGTGGGAAAAATAGCTTATTATCTATTCTTTCAAGTAATTTTGTCATAACCATTCTTAATCTATGAACTCATTTAAAGTTTTATGGTGAAGCTGAAAATGAGCTATTTTTTCGTAATTCAAGGCATTTTTGAGGTGCATAGCAGCGCTACGGGCCGATAAAATAACGCAGAAGTACGGAAAAATAGCCATTTTCTAAGCCAACAGAAAAACTTTAAACGAGTTCTATCTACGTTTTAACATACAAAGAGAAAGATATGAAAAATATTTTAAACTACAGCATAGCAAATTTTTGTCTAACACATTTTCTCTCAATCTTGCTTATAGGCGTCATTTTGGTTACTTCCAATTTGAGTGCTCAGTTTGACTTAAATCCTGAGTTTCAAATTAATGTGACTCAAGATGGTAGTACATTATCATACCCTTGGGCTGGTGGATTAAATGCTCCCCAATTCTCTCAATTTGATCTCAATAATGATGGCTTAGAAGATCTTTTTGTGTTTGAAAGAGTCAGTAATAAAATCCTCATTTTTATCAATCAAAACACTGGCGAACCGAATTATGAATTTAGCCCAAATATAGCCGCCCAATTTCCTGTCTTAAGAGGATGGGCTTTGATACGTGATTTTAATTGTGATGGAGTGCCCGATATTTTTACTGGCAGAAAACACGAAGGCAAAGAAGGCATCGCACTCTATAGCGGTACCTATAGCGGAAGCAGCTTGAGTTTTAGCTTGATAAGCCCACAATTAACCAAGGAAGATAACTACCCCATTGGAGTTGCCTTGACAGATATTCCCGCAGTGGATGATATTGATGGCGATGGCGATTTAGATATATTGACCTTCCAAGAATTGATAGGTGGTTTTGTGGAATATTATAATAATGGAAGTGGCTGTGAAGAGCCTGCTTTTACTTTAGAAGATGAATGTTGGGGAAAATTCTATGAAAGAGGAATTTACAAATCAGTCAAATTAGATACGACTTGCGATGGAAGTGGTTTTAAACCGCTTGATGATAGAGACAATGAAGTACACCCAGGCTCTACCCTACTCACATTAGATATGGATAATGATGGAGACAAAGAGTTAGTATTGGGAGATATCAGTTTTGATAATTTAGTACACCTAACTAATGGAGGCACCCCAACAGATGCTTTTATTACTGCTCAAGATACCATATTCCCCTATTATGATGTGCATACTGAAATACAATCTTATCCTGCTGCCTTCGGTGTAGATGTGAATAATGATGGATTGACAGACATATTGACGTCTCCTAATAGCGCTGCACTCCACGAAGCAATCGATTGTGTATGGTATTATGAAAATACGGGTAGTGCAGAAAATCCTAACTATAATTTTACTCAATCAGATTACTTAGTGGAAGACATGATAGATGTAGGACGATTCGCTCAACCTACTTTCTTTGATTATAATAGCGATGGACTAATAGATTTAATAGTGGGTGGTGCTGGACATGCTTCTTCTACTGAGGAACCTACTGGCTTATTCCTATATGAAAACACAGGCACGAATGACACCCCCTCTTACCAATTAATAACAGATGATTATATGGGCCTTAAAGGGATGCTGGGTTTAGTTGCTCCACTACGCCCTGCCTTTGGTGATCTAAATGGGGATGGAGCTGCCGATATGCTATTAGGAATCGGAGATACCGAATTTAATGGGCAAGTGATTTATTTTGAAAATTCATCCGCTCCTGGAGAATTGCCTATGTATAACTTCTCTGCTACAGGTTTACAAGTATTTGAGGATGTCGGACAAAACAGTAGCCCTCAAATTGTTGATGTGGATAGAGATGGAAAAAATGATGTTTTAATCGGACAAAAGAATGTAGGCTTCATCGTCTATTACCGAAATATAACTGAAAATGGAAATGTCGAGTTTGAACTCATCAACGAACAATGGGGAAATGTAGACTTGCGTACTGATGGGCAACCAGATGGTTACTCAGCTCCTTTCCTAACAGAATTAGACGAAGAAGACAAATGGTACTTAATAACAGGATCAAGGGATGGACGACTATTCATTTATGAAGGCATAGAAGATAGTATAGAAACAGGTAGCTTTAGCCTGCTAGGAGCAAAAGAAGTAGGACAAGGAGAAAGAACCTGCCCAACATTAGCTCAATTAGATAATGATCCAGAAATGGAAATCGCTATTGGTACCGCTACTGGTGGCATCGCTTTATACGAAATAACAGCACTTCATGCAGTAGCCAATGATAATATTACTACTCAAATCTCGCTGGAAATATACCCCAATCCAAGCAGTGATCAATTATTCATCGATTGCCCAATAGATGAGTCAGCAGCTAATATTCGAGTTTTTGACCTTTCTGGAAAACAGTGGATCAACGCCAATTGGACCACTCAACAAGCTATAAATGTAAAAAATTTGGAGTCTGGGGTGTACTTTCTTCAAATTCTAACAAAAGGACAAACAATTACTCGTAAATTTGTAGTACAATAACATCCAATTCTCTGAACGAACATATAATAATACCCCATGGTTCTTACCGATCAACAAATTTTAAAAGAAATTGAAAGCGGCTCTATATTGATTGAGCCATTTAGAAAGAAATGCTTAGGAACCAACTCCTATGATGTACATCTTGGTCGTCACCTCGCCACTTATAAAGATCGAGTCTTAGACGCCAAAAAACATAATCAAGTAGAGTTTTTTGAAATCCCTGCTGACGGTTTTGTGATTGAACCAGGCACACTCTACTTAGGAGTAACAGAAGAATATACAGAAACTCATAAACATGTACCCTTCTTAGAAGGAAAATCAAGTGTAGGAAGACTAGGAATCGATATCCATGCCACGGCTGGGAAAGGAGATGTGGGATTTTGTAATACTTGGACCTTAGAAATTTCTTGCGTGCAGCCAGTCCGCATTTACTACGGAATGCCTGTAGGACAACTCATCTACTTTGCTATCGAAGGAGATGTTGCCCGATTCTACAATAAGAAAAGAGACGCTAAATATGCTAAGCGCTCATTAAAACCAGTAGAGTCTATGTTGTGGAAAAATAAATTTTAG
>JAHDDN010000091.1 GCA_020629335.1 Chitinophagales bacterium
CCCAAAAAAAGCGTGAGGGATAGAAGCGGTATGCAGCGTGAGGAGGCAGCTTACGGAACTTAGTGATGCGAAGGCTCGCAGAGACAAGCAGCACTTAGTGGAGTAGCTGCCGAGTAGCTGCATAATAGCGGATAGCCCGACCCAGCCCCCAGTATTACAATATCAATTTAAATACCCCCGTAGGGACGTTGCACCGCAACGTCCACCTCCAGGATTACAACACCCTTAAAAAGAGCAAGCTGGGTCACGCCCAAATAAAAAAATCACTCAAGTGTGTAACAAAATATGGGACTCAAAAAAGACTTTCACTCTTAGGTAAATTTGCTTATATTTACATAAGTGTAAGAATGCCTTGTTGGGCGTATATAGTGTTTAGGTGTTCATAGAGGAATAAATGACTTATTTCTCTGTTAAATATAGATGTAGGTATGCGATTTGCTTTTTTTGTATCTTTATGATGTTTCAGTGCTGATGGCAGTTGCTACTAAGTAAACTAAAATTATTGATAATTGTTAAAAAAGAATTAATAAATGACTATTAAAGATCGTAAATATTTGATTATCAAAAAGATAAGTCAGGTTCGTGAGGATTGGCTTATCAAGTCACTTGAAAAATTATTATCTGATATTCATATTGATCCTGAATTAGATGATAAACAGTTTGATTATAATTATTATGTGGGAAATATTGAAGATAGGGTAGATTTAGAACAAATCAAAAAGGAGCGACCGCAGCAAAAGCTAGATAAGAAAGAATTTAATAAGTTAGCGGATGAGGTCGAATGGGATAAAAATATAGAAGAGTTACTCAATGATTTAGAATAATGAAGTATACTTTAGATACTAATGTACTGCTCTATTATGTCAGAGATCGAAAAACAAGAAAATTTATTGATGATGAATTTGATCCATTTATTGATAGTAATGAATCTATAATTTCTATTGTTTCTATTGGAGAAATCTATTCTTTGGCAGCTAAAAATAAATGGGGTGAACAAAAACTCAAAATAATCGAACATTTGATAAGTAAAATAATTGTAGTTGAAGTGAGGTATCGTGATTTAATAAATGCTTATGTAGAAATTGATACATTTAGTAATCAAACAAATGAGCAAAGAAAACATTCAGGGAGTTCGATTAAAATGGGAAAAAATGATTTGTGGATTGCTGCAACAGCCTTAGTTACGGGAAGTGAATTGATAACATCAGATAATGATTTTGACCACTTAGATAGTGAGTTTTTTAAGGTTTTAAAATATGCCAGGCAGAAATAAATGTAGATTTTAGAATTCAAATGATTATGTTTAATAGCCTAACTTCCAAAACACCCCAAAAAAAGCGTGAGGGATGGCAGTGGTATGTGGCGTCAGCGAACCGACTTACGTAGCTTAGGTACGCGCAGGCTGGCTTTAGCAGACAAGCGGACCTTAGCGGAGTAGGAGGGGAGCAGCCACATAAGAACGAACAGCCCGACCCAGCCCCCAGTATTACAATATCAATTTAAATACCCCCGTAGGGACGTTGCACCGCAACGTCCACCTCCAGGATTGCGATACCCTTAAAAAGAGCAAGCTGGGTCACGCCCAAATAAAAACCCTAATCCATCCACCAAAGTTTCACATCCGTCTCATCGCCGCCCATTTTTTCTACTTGGGTACTCCAATTTTCGGCATTAAAAATAGCCTCTGAATTGGGGTATTGAAAGCGGTAGAAATCATTTGATCCTTTTTCTCTTGGAATTAAATTCGTTTGTCTTATTAAAGAAAAAGCCTCCCAGGGTTGTCTAAAACAATCCAACCAGCGTTGGGTGTAGATTTTAGTTAATTGCTCTGTTTCACTTTCGTCAAAATTGAGTACGTATTTGGGATGTTGAGTCACGGAGAAGAAGTCGGTGCTGAAAGGAAATTGGTTTTCCCATATTGCCGAATTATCGACGATGGCTTGCCAGTAATCCATAGAAGCCAACATGCCTTCCGTATATCTGAAAGAAGCATTATTAAAATCTATTGGGGTGCCAATACCTCGAAGGAAAACTTCCGCCATCAAGAATTTTACTTCTGCGGCACTTAATAAAACTTCGGGAATATCTTGTTCATCTCTGACTAAATAAAAATTGACGGGCGAATAAATATTGCCTTCCCCCTTATTGCCATAGTTGCTATCTCTATTGTCTTTTTGATAAGGATCGCCACCAGATTGTGGCGTATTGCTATCGGAAATTTGTGGGAAAGGTACCCATTCCTCCGCATTATTCGTTTCAAAAAATATACCTGCGCGGGGATCAATAATTTCTCCATCATCTGTCAATAAACTCCAAATGTTGGTCCCCATTCTAACTTTATTATGCTCCCTAAAAGACCAGTTGACTCCTTGATTAAACCAAGATTGCTCCCTTGGAGACATCACCACATCTTCCCCTGGGTTGAGAAATTGATAACCATTGCTGAGCATATTTTCCACGATACTTGTAACCAGTTCAGGCTCTTTATTATAGATTCTTACCGCATACTTTAGCAATAGGGAATTAGAAAACTTTTGCCATTTAAAAAGATCATCACCAAAGAGGGTATCGAAGGCTTTATATCGGTAATAATCATTTCCCAAAGCAGTTCCTCCGCCGGCAACAAGAATCGTATCCGTAGCCGCTTGTAGATCATTCATCAAAGACAAATAAACTTCTTTGCCATCATCATAAACTGGTCTTATAATCGAAGGCGTCTCGAAGGCCCTGCCCGCTTCTGAATAAGGAATATCACCAAATAAATCCAATAGCTGGAAGGTTTTGTAGGCCATTAAAATTTTAAGCTGTGCTTTTGCCACATTAGCACGTTGCGGATCATCAATGCTCAATTCATCCAAAGTATTTTCTAACTGACGGGCATTTTTTAAGGCGGAGTAATAATTGTTCCAAATTTCTTCCGCACCCGAATCCGTATTACCAAAAGTCTTAGCCGTAACGACTGCCAATTCAGTGACATCGTATAATATCTCATTATGCAAAAATAATTGGCGGTTCCATCCCTGACGAAGCGAGTTCACCAACTCATTGAAAACAGCTTCATATCTGACATTAGTGGGGGCTAAAGGATTTTCATTTAAGGTGTCAAAGTCCTTATCGCAAGAGCAGATAGTTAAAATTAAGACGGTGAGTATGAGTATTGATTTTTTCATGGCTAAGTAGGAATAATTTGAAAGAAAAGAGCTATTAACTAATCTAAAATTTGGTTCCGATTCTAAAACTAATCGATCGCATATTGGGGAAAGAAGCCCACTCTAAGCCTTGCGCATTTCCAGAGCTGGTACTACCTTCTGGATTGATATTATCAGGTAGAGAGGTATAGAAATAAAACAAGTCTCTACCGACTATACTAAAGTTTAAGTTTTGAATAAAGTTGAGTCTTTCTATTTTAGAAATTGGCACCTCATAGCTAAGCGCAATTTCTCTCATTTTCACCCAAGTATTTTCCAAGATGCCAGGAGTTGTCAACCATTTACCCCATCCGCCAGCATTCGGTAAATATTTGTAATAGTAATGCACAACCTGATCATTGGGGGTTCCATTAGCATATACGCCTGGCAATATCACTCCAACATTTCGAGTGAGCCCATCAGGGTCCGTATAAGGCAATCCTCCTCCATCACGCTCTATTAGCGTTTCAGGACTCTGTCCCGTTTGTAGCCCAATCACATAAGAACCAGCATAAATATCGCCGCCTATTTTAGAATCTATTAAGGCATTCAATTTGAAGTTTTTGTAACGAGCTTCTATGTTCAAACCTCCTAGGTAATCTGGTGCAGCATTACCAACAGGCACAATATTTTCAGAGATGAGATAATGCGTTCCATTTTCATTTAAGATCGGTTCACCGCTATCTTCGTGGCGAACATAATCATACCCGTATATAGTACCGTAAGTATCGCCTTCTCTTGCCATAATTTTAGGGCCATTTTCTCCCCAGATTTCAGCTAATTCTAATATTTCAGCGCCTTGACCAAGACTAATAACAGTATTTTGATTGTGGGTGAGATTCAAACCCGCTTTTAAGTAGCCATTTGGCTGATTGATGATATTGTAATTGATTCCCAATTCAAAACCTTCATTCTTTAGTTTACCACTATTAATGACAATCTCATTAGCCCCAGAAGAACCTGGAACAGGGGAGGGGAGTATCTGTTGGAAAGAATTGATATTGTAATAAGTTAAATCAATATCAATTTTGCTCTCAAACAAACCAAGCGTGATACCTGCTTCATAAGAGTCTACCTCTTGAGGAATCAATTCGGTAGCAGGACGAACACTTGGTAATCCTGCCGTTTGATTTTGAGCAAAATTATTGATGTCATAGACGACATCTAAAAGAAAAGGATCGGCATCAGTAGCAGATCTTGCGTAGGAAAATCTTGTCTTTAAGAAGTCGATTCTAAGAGCAGAAAAGTCCATATGCTCTGTTAATACATAACTCAATGAAGCCGATGGATAGAAAAAAGAATTACTTTCTATTGGTAAAGAGGAGGACCAATCATTACGTGCCGAAACCTCTAAGAAGATCGCATTCTGAAAAGATAAATTCAGGAAGGAAAAAACAGAATTAATTTTCTTGAGAAAACGAATTTCTTCTGCTGCTTGAAATATATTTGTGTTTTCAAAAGAGAAGAAATTGGGCGTTACCCATTGATTAGCACTTGACTTGATTCCTCTTTGATCCCGAAACCATCTTGCTCCTCCAATAGAAATGCTTGCATTAAAGTTTTCGCCTAAAAAATTATCTTGTTGGGCCGTAATTAAGGCTTCGCTATTATGAACAATATCCTGTACTAATTCTTGGGAATAACTAGCCTCTTCAATTCCTAAATTATTAATCGGATTGTTTTTAGTTTCAAATCGATTATTAGTAAAGTCAACCCCTGTTCGACCATTAATCGAAAGCCAATTAGTAATATTATAATTGAGCCCCACTGAACCAATAAATTTATTCCTATCTAAATAGGTGTTTTGGTTGTAGGTATTCCACCATAGATGTTGTGGTGTATATTGAAAAGGATAGTTCCCTTCGTAATTATATCGACTTCCATCTGGATTAATATTGAGTTCTTTTTCTAAGCCTTGATAAGATCTCGGCCAACTGTACAAGATTCCTTTTCCAAAGGAGGCATTATTATCATCTCCCAAAGATGGACTGTTTTTTCGATGGTATTTGATGAATGATCCGCTCAATTCAGCGGTAATTTTTTTACTAATATTGATCAGTCCACCAGCATTGGCAGTATATTGATCAAAATGAGAGTTAGGCACTACCGCATTATTTTTTAAGTAAGTAAGCGAAGTTCTAAAAGAGCCAAATTCTCCTCCATTTGAAATGGCTACATTATAAGTATTAGTCGTGCCCGTTTGGAAGTATTGCCTTAGGTTATCAGGTTGAGGATCATAAGTTCTTAATTCTCCATCCCACCATCTAACTTCTTGCCCTAACATCTCTGGCCCCCAAGAAACGCCCGTAGAATAAAACCCAAACTGCTCCGTAGTGGGTCGGCCATTAGGCCCATTATTGCTATGTACAGAAGTGGGGTATTCCAATTCGCCATCAGAATTCGTCCTAAATTCAGGTTTGCTTAGACTGATGGGTCCACCTGCTCCATATTTATTTTGCACTTTTCTAAATCTGGTGGGAGTGATAAATTTAGTCGTAAAAGAATATTCCACCCCAAGCCCTTTACTATTACTTCCTTTCTTAGTAGTAATCAAAACGACCCCATTGGCCCCTCTAATGCCATATTTGGCGGAAGCAGTAGGCCCTTTCAAAATACTAACGTTTTCAATATCTTCTGCATTGATATTATTAATGGCAGAGCCCCAATCGACCCCTCTACCCACTGAGGTAAGCCCAGGCGGATTTTCAATCGGAACCCCATCAACAATAATAAGCGGTTGATTATTTCCCTTAAGGTTGTTATTACCCCTGATCACTATTCGAGTCGTCCCACCATCCACTCCATTAGGAGAAAGCACTTGAACACCAGCAGATCGTCCACTCAAGCCATTCACCACATTAGCCGCATTGGATAAAATCAAAGACTCCCCATCCATCTGGTCTGTAGAATATCCCAATTCTCTTTTCTGTCGTTTAATCCCCAATCCAGTAACAACCACACCTTCCAGATTTTGGGCTTCGCTTTCTAAAAAGAAAATAAGATCATCAGCTGACTCAGCCACAATCTCTATATCCTTATAACCAATATAGGTAGCCTTTAAAATCGGCCTTTCTGTTGCCGTATTCAATATAAATTCACCTTCTAAGTTGGTGGTGGTACCATTGGTTGTATTAAGCTCATATACAGTAGCCCCAAATAAAGGTTCTTGAGTATCTTTATCTTTCACAATTCCCTTAAATTCATATTGCGAATAAGCGCAAACAGAAATAAAGAAAAATAAGAAGACTAGCAGTAAAGGTTTATAAGAATCAAACATTTTTTAATGCAAATTTTGATACAAAAAATCAATCCACAAAAACCACCTTCTTAGTAATCGTTGTCCCTAAATCAGGATGTGTCAATGTATAAAAATACATACCTCCTTCATCCAACTGAATACTAGTATTTTGATCAGTTAATTTAATAGTCTCTATTAAAACCCCATTTGCCTGATAGATATTCATCGTACTTGCTTCCCAGAACGAATCATAACGGAAAGCAATTTGACCGTCTGTTGTCGGATTAGGAAAGGCTTCAAATGCATAATCCAATTCCAACTGATTAGTGCTGGTCACAACAGATGTTTTGATAACATTATCACCAGGATTATCATCTTGATCATTGACCACTTCAACAAATAAAGCATCAGATAAATTGGTAAAAAAATTGATAGTGACGCTTTGCTCAATGGAAGCTCCTGCCGCAATTGTTTCATTAAACAGCTCACTCGCTACTAGTTCCCCTTCATAATATACATTAATGCTATAATCCGTTAAATCTTCTAGTCCACTATTCGTAATACTTAAAGTCGTAGTAGAAATAGAACCATTACCATCATAATCCACCACTACATTATCAGCAGATAAATTATGGTAATCAGTATAAGCAGTAGAGGAGTTTTCGATAAAATAGCTGTACAATCTGTAATAAGGTTCTGTATGTGAACTACCATTATATCCAGTATTCAATAAATTGGTATAATCCTGAAATTCGTAATCCATCGTAGTGGTACTTCCAGGACTTGCTTGAGAAGTCGTGTTAATAATATAGGGTATCACCGCTTCACCAGGACACCATCCCGCTCTTGGAAATTGCCAATTACCACTTTGTGGACTACAAGGATTAGTGCTACAGTCAGCTTTCCAAAGATGATGATCTGCGAAAGGACTTCCTTCAATATTTAAATTGTGCGTTACATCATAAAATTCAGCCGCATTATTAGTATTTCCTTGTCCGTGACCAGTAATAGTCATTCTGACATGATTCGTTTCCGTATTATCCATCACATCAAGAGCAACTGCATCCAAATCATCATCAATGTCTGGATCGCCATATACATGATAACTCTCTTCCCACATAGGCGAGATTTTGGAGTAAAAATCTTCACTATTATTATCGATCAGGTCAATAGACATATCCACTAACCAACCTGTTGCAGTGTATACAGTAATATTCGTTAAGAAGGTAACTTTCCCTCCAAGAACCGATTTAAAATCCGTAATGTCTACTTGCCATCCGCCACAAGCAACTCCATAAGGCGTGATATATCTGGCCAACTCATAGGTGCCAGAAGAAGTGACTGCTCTTAAATCAGCCAAAACATCCCAATCGCCACAACCGCCACTAGGGCAAGTAAGATCAATATTCAACAACATTTGCTCATAACGATGTAAGTCCTTAGGCAGCGTTAGGTCTACTGCATAGTTTTGTTTAGTATTGTTATGCAATTCTTCATCCGATACAATAATGCTATTACTCGATCCTGTTTTGATAGCTAAGCTTCCTACATTATTAAGAACATTTCCATCATCATTAAGAAATGCCTCTACCGTAATAACAGGATCTGTCATTCCGATTAAATCAATTGGAAAAGCAAATTCATAATTTAAAGCATCTCCAGAAGCAATAGAATTGCTGATAGTTTCTGTCATATACAAATCACCATCAATACTAACTTCAAGATCAATATCAGATATCGTTTCTACTCCAGTATTTTGAATAATCGCACTCATCTTTACAGGTCGGTCAATCATATTGATCACATCAATACCAAATACAGATTGAACAGAAACATCATAATCAGGCAGCGCATAACCCTGTACCCAGTTGGTATCATCCATTTCATTTAAGCTAGCAGTACTTCCATTAGAAGAAAGATCCTCCGTAATAGTCCCTTCCCCTTCATTAAAAGGCAAATAAAGCACCAAATTATCTTCCGATCCAGTCAAATCCACAGTAGCATTATCAGAAATCTCTGACTGCGTCCTTGCAGTATCCCAAATTCTAATCTCATCAAATACCCCATCAAAAAATCGTCCATCAAAACCAGCAGATGCACTGATATGAAGATCTAAATCATCCCCTGCAACAGCATCGCCTGTAAAAGAATGATCTGCCATAGGCTGTCCATCAATATAGAGCGTAATCGTCCCATTATCAACCACCGCAGCCACATGATGCCACTGATTCGTATTCATGATAGAGGTCGTAACAGCCTCTTCCCAGTTATTGTCTACAGACATAACAAAAGATAGAGCACCATCCGCCCCACATCTAAAGGCATATCCACGATCAGGCCCCTGATTATCCTTACCAAGTATAGTGCCCTGCCAACTTTGATCCGTCCAAGTCTCCGCAAAAATCCAAGCTTCCACCGTAAATTCATCCCCCACATCATAATCGTCATTATGGGGAATCGTCAGGTATTCTTCCACCCCATCAAAAGATAAAGCAGAGTTTTGCCCAAAAGCAAAATTACAACATAGTCCAAAAAGAATGATAAAGCTTAAAGTCCTCATATCTACTTAATTAAATTATTCGATAAATTTCGAGATAATAAATATACCACTTTTATTAAATAATGGCTTTAGTTGAGCTAAAATTTAATCAAATCGTACCTTGATTGACAAATAAGTGCGCTTGTAGCAATTAGTTACTCTGTACATACAGTTATTTTGTTTAAAACGGTATTCGTTTACTTAGTAAAATAGTTAAACAGAATAATAGTATATTAGTGTATTAGTGAAGTAGTATATCCGTGTATTAGTAGAGTAGTTAGATAGTGTATTAGTTAAGTAGTTGAATAGTGCATTGGTTCAGCAGTTAATCCTATTTAACCAATACACTAATCAACCATTCAACCAATTAACTAAAATGCGAAGTGCGCAGCACAAGCCAAATATTCATAGTTCATCTTTCATTGTTCATAGTTATAATGGGCTTCCCTCGCATCGTATTTTGCGAAGATTCCCCCATTTAAACAAACAATCAACAAGTCAAAAATCAACAAATCAACAAGTGGCTCGGTCGGGCTGTCCGTTCTTATGTGGCTGTTCGGCGGCTACTTCACTAAGGCATATTTGTCTGCCACTGCGTGGCCAGCCTGCATCTGCCTAAGTTCCGTAAGCCCCCTCTCGACGCCACATACCACTACCATCCCTAAGCCTGTCCTCCCTCGGGGGAGGTGCCCGCAGGGCGGAGGGGGACAGCGATGAGCACATAGTGATGAGCGATGAGTAAAAAACTAATCACTCATCGCTACACGCTATGCGCTCATCGCTAGTAATTTGTCCTTCTGAACGAAGTGAAAGAATCACTTGAAAGGGAACACTTGAAAATTAGAACGAACCTTCGCAAGTCGGGCAAAAAGCACCGACCTAAATTTGCGAATTGCTCAAATAGCCTGAAGCTTTAGCTGAAGGAGGCTGAGTAATGATTGTCTTCATTTCCCTTCTGTCGCAAGCGTCTCGCTTGTGACTTCTTGTCCCTTTCATAATGAAAAGCCCGCTATTTACAATAAGTAATAAAATATAAATTTGTATATTTGATTTTGTGAATAAGGAAAGAGGAGAGTTATCACTCAAGATATTAGGATTAACTCTATAATTTTTATATCTAAGTTATATATTTGTCTATAAATACTATAGAACTATGGCAAAAAGAAAGAACTTAAAAATTTCACTGACAAAATTTGGATATCACAAGCTAGCTTACTTACTGATGGATTATGATACAAGTGAAATTCTGAATCATCTTGATCATGAGAAAGATAAAATAGATATTGTTCAAGCTAAGAAAATCTTATCATCATATTACCGAAAAGATAATAAGATACCTAAGTTTTGGAATAAGGTTAAAGAACTCGGACAGCAAGATATAAGAGACTTAATATTTTATTCTATCATTTTAAGCCATAATAGATTAATTGATATTGTATCTGCTGCATTTAAAGATAACAATGGACGAATTTATAGAGATAATCCATTTATCAGCATAAAAGAATATACCAATTTTGCCAGAACTGTATTTGAGCTAGGGTTTATTGTCGAAGAAGAACTAATTAAAGGAAATGAATTTTTTACACTAGATGTTTCAAGGCTGTATTATAAATTCTATTTGCCAAGTTGGATCTTGGAATTAGTCAATATAAAAGCTTTAGATGCAGGTTGGGATGAATCTACTGATATTCTAAATTATATTAAAGATCAAAGAATTCATTTACTTTTTAACTTAAGTTATCAAGAATTCAAAAATTGGATTAAAGGACAAATAGATGAACAAAATATAAGGCTAAAGAAAGGACAAGAAAGGAAATATAAACAGGGCTTAAAGTTTAAATCGGGACATTCTCCAAAATATGAAGGTAAATCAATAATAAATCAGTTGCCCAAAGAAAGGACTGTAACTCTTATACACAATAGGCTTCAAACTAAAATTTACCACTTATTGATAGAAGAGTTTCCTGAAGATCAAATTGGGACAGAAGTTCAAAGTAATAATGGAAGTATTGATATTGTTCGAATATCTTCTCAGGGGAAAATTTTATATGAATTGAAGACTTCGAATGATATAAAAACTTCAATCCGTAAAGCATTTGGTCAAATTATGGAGTATGCATATTGGTCGCATATTCCTGAAATTCATTCACTAATAATTATATCACCCGCCCCTGTATCAAAAGGTGTAATTAAATACTTGAAGACTATTCGGGAGCAATTTAGAATTCCTTTGTTCTATCAACATTTCGATGAGAAGAACATGAACTTAAGTAAATTATATTAGAAGATGAAAAGTAATGCTTTAATAGAATTAGGCAATCGCATAAAAATGTATCGGAACGCAAGAGGATTATCGCAAAGCCAACTTTCTGATAAATGTAAATTGCATAGAACTTATTTGAGTATGGTAGAAAGAGGAGAGAAAAATTTAACAATTACAAGTCTAATTAAAATAGCAACAGCACTTAATGTAGAATTGACAGACCTACTAAAAAATCTTCCTAAAAATTAATATCTACAAAGTTGGATTTTTAAATAAATTATCTAATTTTGCATACTATAAGTAACAATAATGATAGAAGCAATACAAATACCTCATATTGTAAAATATATGGGTTCTAAAAGAAATCTAATAGACTTTATCGTACAAAATATTCAAGAAATAGACCCATCTGGTAAGATGAGACTATATGATGTTTTTGCGGGGTCAGCTGTTGTGGGAGGTGCATTTAGAAATATTAGACCTGTTACATCCAATGATATTCAATATTACTCTTCTATAATCGGAAAAATTTATCTTCAAAATTACTATTGGGATAAGCAAAAACCTAATATAATAGATGAGTTTATTGAAAAAGCAAAAAGTCAATATGAAAAAATATTATCCCGTCTAAAAGTTCCTCTAATTGATTATAGTAATGCTCCTGAAGTAGAAGAAATAATCAGAATTGAGAATATACACAAGAATTTATTAGAAAGTGAATTTAAAGGCTTTGATCATGTTTTTATTCAGCGTTTCAGTGGAACTTATTGGTCTCTACATCAATGTGCAGCTATTGATTCAATTATTTCTACATTAAGATCGAACTACGGTGAGGAGGATTTCTTTTATAATGTTGTCCATGGAGCTTTGATGTTTTCTATGGCTTATTGTTCTCAAAGTACTGGACACTATGCTCAGTATAGAGACTTAAATATAGAAAATATTGAAGACATTCTGATTTATCGAAAGAAAAGTATATTTACACTTTTTGAGCAAAAGATATACTCATTAAAAGAAAACTTTAATGGTTCAAATAACAGTGATCTTTCCCATCAATATACTAACTACGATTTCTTAGACTCAATTAATAATTCTGAGAAGAATTCAATAGTTTATGCTGATCCACCTTATCAGTTTGTTCATTATAGCAGATTTTATCATGCTCTTGAAACTTTAGTAAAGTATGATTATCCAGAAGTTAGATATAAAGGCAGGTATCGAACTGATAGACATCAATCTCCTTTCTGTATTAAGACAAAAGTCAAAGATGCATTTAAAGTTATGTTTTCTGCTGTAGCAAAGAAGAATTCCATTCTAGTATTGAGCTATTCTGATAATGGGATGATTAGCCTTCCTGAATTATTAGACTGTGCCAACCAAATAGACAATAGATATAAAGTATCTGTAAAAGAAAAAGAATATCTTCATAGCACAATGGGAAGACAAAAAGATAAATACCGAGAAGTAAAAGAGATACTTCTGTTGTTTGAGCCTATCTAAAAAAATTCTAAGACTGTAGCTAATTGAGTTGCCCCCCCCCACCGCATAGGGATAGCAGTGGTATGTGGCGTCGAGAAGTAGCTTACGGCGCTTAGTGATGCGATGGCTGGCCCGCAGGGCAGACAAGCAGCACTTAGCAGAGTAGCTACTGAACAGCCACATAAGAACGGATAGCCCGCCCCATTATTTTTTTGGCCAGCCATTGTAGGGGCGGACCTATGTGTCCGCCCGCTGCCCACCTACCTGTGTGTCCGTCCGCTACCTGTGTGTCCGCACGCTGGCCAAAAAAATAATGGGATGCGCCTAATAATAAAGCATTTATTACACCTAATTAATATCCCCTCCAATAGAAAGTCCACTCGGCACACTCTCAGGAATACTTTTATCAAAATCATCGTCATTTAAAGCATTTAAAAAGGCCACAATTTCATCCATATCCCTTCGATTTAATCGCAAGCGTCTGGCATCTTCGTCAATCTCATTATCTCTTACATTCGAGTTTTGAGAATCACCATTATTACCAGATATCTCATCATAAAACTCCAGTACATCCTCTAAATCATCCAATACACCATTGTGCATATAAGGCGCACTTGAATTTAAGTTTCTTAAAGTAGGGGTACGAAAATCAAAATTGCCATTAGCACCATCATCGTCCACCAAGGGATGATCAGGCACACTAAGCGTATGCAATTCAAAATCAGAGAACATAGGCCCATTATGGCAATTAGCACAACCAACATCAATAAAAGTATGCATTCCATCGATAGCTTGATTACTCATGGCGTCAAAATCACCACGCATATAGCGATCAAAAGGGCTATTATTGGCTACTATGCCTCTTTGGAAGGTGGCAAGGGCTTGTGCGAGAGTCGCTTCACTGGCGGTATTCTCTCCAAAAGCCGCTGCAAATAAATCTTGATAGGCAGGTATCGCATTAATACGATCTAAAACGGTATCAACTATATCCTCCTCTGCGATAGCTGTACCTCGCATCTCTTCATGGGATAAAATGGGTAAAAGTGCTTGTTCCTCCAAACCAAATGCTCGATTATCCCAAAACATGGGCGCATCATCAGGATCGTAATTTCCATTAGTATCAATCCCATTAAATCCAGTATTAATGATTGTTGGAGAATTTCTTTTGACAACTACTCCATTCGTTCTATTAGGCCCAAGCCCTTCTCCATTTACACCAGAAGAAAGCTCCCGCCCATCAGCATATCCTAAATCGGGATGATGGCAAGAAGCACAAGCAACATCTTTAGAACCCGATAAGATCGGATCCCAAAAAAGTGTTCGGCCCAATAGAAATTTTTCTTCTGAATAAGGGTTATTAGTAGGAAACTGTACTGTTTCTGGCAGTGCATTAATTTCGTTTATGATATCTTCTATCATAGCTTCATCACTATCTCCTTGACAAGAGCTAGCAAACAATAATACACCGCAAATTAGGTAGCCAATCGGAGTTCTGAATTTTGTACTCATGAACTGTAAGTTTTTGAACTCATTTAATTTTTTTTGATGTAGCTGAAAATCAGCTAATTTTTCGTAGTTCAAGGCATTTTTGAGGTGCATAGCAGGGCTAAGTGCCGAAAAAATAACGATGAAATACGGAAAATTAACGATTTTCTAAGCCAGCAAAAAAACTTTAAATGAGTTCTTGTGATAGGCTCCTAGGGAAATAGGTTAGGATAAGCTTATAACGTCCTAAAAAGAGATATATTTTGTTGGGTACTTTAAAAAAAACACTTTAACCCTTTTACTTCTTCCTCCTAGCATCCAACCGCCTAAAATACTGCAACACCAACTTAGGATAAGTATCCGGAAACCACCTTACAATCTTATCAATCACACTCGCATCATTCCCAATCAATACCCGACCCTTTCTCTTCTTAATTCCCTTAATAATTTGCTTAGCCGCCTCCTCAGGTGAAGTAACCGCCGCCTTATCAAACTCCTTTTTCAATTTTTTTATTTCTTTTTCAGAAGCATTATCCCATCTCGAATTATTCACAATATTCGTATCAATACCACCAGGATGAACACTAATCACATTCACATGCGGATGCTCCGCTAACATCTCAATTCGAAGCGATTCAGTAAAACCCCTAATCGCAAATTTAGTCGTACAATAAGGAGCCTGCTTAGGAATACCTGTAATACCAAACACACTCGATAAATTCACAATAAAAGCCTCTGGTCGCATAATCAAATGCGGCAAAAAGGCCTTCGTTCCATAAATCATCCCCCACATATTAATATTCACGATCCACTCAAACTCATCCCAACTCACATCCTTCACTGACAGACGCCCCAATGCCACTCCCGCATTATTGATCACCCCATCCACTTGCCCATGCTTTTCCGCCACCTCATCCACAAAACGATAAATTGCCTCTCGATCCGCCACATCAAAATAATGCTGACTCACCTGCACGCCATCGCCTAACAACTCATCCGTCACCGCCTGCAAATTATCGACATCATAATCATTAATCGCCAATTTCGCCCCCTTCTTTCCAAGTGACTTTGCCAATGCCTTCCCAATCCCAGAGCCAGCCCCAGTAATCGCAATCACCTTATTTTTTAATGTGTCCATATTTTTTTGTTAATCCAATTATTAATTAATGTAGGGGCGAACCTATGTGTGCGCCCTCTCTCCAGTTTCTCAGTTATCCAGTTTCTCAGTTATTCAGTTTAACAGTTTGTCAGTTTAACAGTTATTCAGTTTAACAGTTATTCAGTTTAACAGTTTGTCAGTTATTTATCACAATCCCATCGCAAAATAAAAAAATATCTCCAAAAACTGTATCTTTTTACACTAAGCTGAATTTAACTAGATAAAAGGGTAGTGCTATACAGGTAATGGTAAACCCATCAAATTACAATTAATTTTATAT
>JAHDDN010000092.1 GCA_020629335.1 Chitinophagales bacterium
TCTAATATCTAATTAATAAAATGTTATTTAATATGACTCGTTTAACCTTACTTTTAGTTTTTATATGCGGATTTATTTACATTGATAGTGTTGGACAAACAATCGCAGTCCATACCCCAGAGATTGTGGAAGAAGAACTCTTCCCGAATTCTCCCAATATAAGACAATTTAGTGTGACAGGTTTACCAGAACCAGATGTTATGCCTTGTAATTGCCCCGTTGATTGGAGTGTAGCAGGCTATTCATATTTCTGGAAATTCGGTGATGGTGCCTATAGCACCAGAGCTAATCCAGTACACGAATATGATTATCCTGGAGATTTTGATGTAAGAGTTCAAGTGACTCCTATTTATACCGAAGATGAGGATATTGATCAAATAAAAGATAGTGATGATGGAGATAATCCTGAAGGTGATACTGATCCTTCTGATAATGATCAAGTAGTAGAACTTAAATTAGATGATCCAATAGTAGTACCAGCAGATATTACCTTTCACAATAGATTCAGAGATAATAGCACCCCATTCTTTGGTAACCAAACAAGAGTGTTTTATAATAGAGATGCTAGAGCCAATAATCCAATGACTTTAGTGAGTACTATATCTGAAGATGGCCTATATAATGTAACCTTTGATTCTCAAAAATTGGAATTAGAGCATTTTGATCTTTTTACATTAGCCCCAAGTGAGGTAGTTGATATTTCCGATAATCTTTCAGTAAGTGGTAATACTTGTGACAAGGAAATATTACTGGAAAGAATGACTAATAATACAGACTTTACACAAGATCACTTTAGACTACATATCTCAAACCCATCAGGAACAGATTGTGCTTTTGATACTGAAAATATTTTTGTGAATTTCCGTGTAAGCGGTTTGCTTGAACCCGGTGATTTAGTAACGACTGAAGATGCCATGGCTTATATGGAAGGAGCTCCTACCTCTATCGATTTGAGTTTTAGAGTAGCTTCCTCTTTTGATCCAAATGAAAAATCAGTTGATAAAGAAACAATTACTAATACTTCCGAGCATCTAACTTATACAATTGATTTCCAAAACTATGGCGATGGTGCGGCTTCAAATATAAAAATTACCGAACGAATTCCAGAGCACTTAGAGATCAGTAGTATCCAAGTACAAGAGGTATTTGTAGGAGCGGATGGTGCAGTAGAAAGAGATTTAAATATTAGCAGTTCCCCAGGATTGCCTTCTTCAGACAATGGAAATGGATATTTTGAGTATATTATAAATCCAGATGGTGAATCTGTAGACTTTAATATGAATAATGTACACTTAGTTGGCTTAGGACCTAATCCAGATGATTTTTGTGGCGTTTTGTCAACCAAAGGCCAATTAGTATACACTATCAATACGAAGCCAAGTGCGTTCGATTTAAGTACTACATTTGGAACTTCTGCTGACATCTATTTTGATGGAAATGAACCAGTCACGACAAATATCGCATCCACCCAGTATATCGATCCATTACCAGTGTACCCTATAAACAATGATTGTGCTACCTATACAATTGATGTAACGACTAACTGTCCAGAAGAAACCTATAATGTATACCTTAATGTTTTAGAAGATGGAATATACGATGTTAGTATTAATGGCGGAGGAACAGAAACATTGTTTGTGGATAACTGCTTAGGAGGGTCTTTTTATAGTATTTTTGCGATGTATGGATCGGATGTAAGTGTTGAAATTACAAATGTTGATACGGGTTGTACTATCACTGAGATTGTTGAATGCCCTTCTAGTTTTCCTTGTAATTCAGATGAAGCGTATGCTTATGGTGGAGGAGGAAGCAGTTTGACAGGCACACAAATTAGTAATAGCATTTCTGCTGGAAAAAGAGATGTATTAGAACATAATGGCTCTATTCAAACAGGAGGTGCTTTAGTTTGTTTAAATAGTGGAAATGAAAAAAATATTGGTTTCAAATTTACAGGTTTTGGTAATATTCCTGAAGGAGCTATTGTTACTGATGCTTATATTGAGCTTAACTCAAGCTTGCCTTTTGGTGTAGTAAATCCTCATGGTTTAGTATTTGAAATTGAAGATCGAGTTAATCCGAAAGAGTTTGTTACGACTTCGTATAATTTTGTCAGTTCCGCAAATACTTTTGCAATGGGTAGTTTCAGTGCAAGTATTACAGAAGAACCTTTAGTTTTTGTTTCTAATAATAATAGAGTTACCGAAAGTCCAGAACCAATAGCATTCAGTCCTTCAGGAACAGGATCAGTAACGACCTATCATAATTTGGAGAATAGAACAATGGCTCCCTATTATAAAATTTGGACAGCCCCTTCTTCTATAGGTGCTAATGCAACAGTTACTATAGATGGTTTAGAAGATTTGGTTCAGTTTGTGATCAATAAAGAAGGTTGGGATGAAAGTAATGGTAGTATGGTATTTAAAGCTTCGAGATTATTAGATGGAAATGACAATTCTATTGCTTTCCACTCTTATAATACTAACAGTTCGTTAGCTCCTAAATTAGTAGTAGAGTATTTGGTTGTAGGATCAATTTCTTGTAAAAATGGAGAGGAAGAAATCTTGACTAAAGAAATAGAACTAAGTGCTTACCCTAACCCAGCAACTGATTTTATCCAATTAGAATTTGATGCTGCTCCAACTAATGGTCAAGTAGAATTATTTAATCTACAAGGACAAAGAGTATTGGTAGAGCCAATTAGCCAAGGTACAACAGCCCATTACTTAGAGTTAAATGGCTTAGTAAGTGGTATATACTTAGCGAAATTGACTGTAGGAACAGAAAGTAAAGTCCAAAAAATTATCATTGAATAAACCTCAAGGATAATAAAGAATAAATCAAAAACGGCCCGATTCACCATGTGAGTCGGGCCGTTTTTTGTATTCCTTATTATAAATCATACCACTCAATTGTTTGAAGTGGCTTTCTTCGACCCGTTTTTTCTGGGCCGTAATTTTTTGCAAGGTAATTGAGAATGATTTCTTCTTGCTCCCCTAAATCCCATAAATTCTGCGTCTTTTGCATCCAACGAATCATATCTTTCCATCCTTCTTTACTGGCTCTGTTTTGGGTAACTAATTTGGCAGAATGACAGGCGGTACAAGTACTGATGACTATCGGCAAGCCCTTGTCTGCAATAAAGCCAGTAGCTTGATGAATGCCGTTTTGGATAGGGGCATTGGCTTGTTCTTCTAATTGTTGCTGAATGCTTCTCTCTTTAGCTTTAAGCGCTAATTTATTTTTTTGAATAGCTGGAGTCATTACTTGAAAGTGGGCCACGCAGTATAAACCAATAATAGAAAAGATCGCCACGAATAAAGCGATTTTAATCCCATTTTCTGCTAATAATAAGGCGACTCTATTTTGTTCTCTCATTATTGTACTTTGATGGCGATTCGGTGACAGGCATTATTGAGATAACCTTTGGGATTCCAGCCTGGTAATACCATTGGCTGCATTTGACCATTGGAGTCGGTAGCTCTGGTCCAGACTTCATAATAACCTATTTCTGGAAATTGGATGGAGGCGCTGAAGTGCTGCCAAGCATACTTGTTTTTGGGAGCTTCGACTTGACAGTTTTGCCAGCTTGCACCAAAGTCAATAGAATACTGCATACGCTCCACAGCCAACTCGCCAGCCCAAGCATGACCGCTAATATTGAGTATTCTGCCTAAATTGATCATCGCCCCTGTCTTAGGATAAGTAATCAAGGACTTGACGGGCATACTTTCGATAATACACATATCCTCATCGGCCACCTTAGCACCTGGACTAACAGGCTTACAAGGAACTCGATAAGCTTTACCAGTCATTTTTGGCCCATCATGAATGATGTCTCGTATGCTGATTTTGTATAACCACTTCCCAGAAGTAGAAGCGGGCCAACCACCGAACACCAACCTTAAAGGATAGCCATTTTGTAGAGGAATGTCTTGACCATTCATTTGCCAAGCAATGAGTGAATGTTCCTCTAATGCTTTAGCCATAGGAACGCCTCTGGAAATAACCACCTTATCAGGATCACCAGAGAGATGCGTGTCTTTTCCATAATAACCAATGTATTTTGCCTTAGAGTTAAAACCAACATAATTGAGGACATCCTTTAATCGCACTCCCGTCCATAATGGACAGCCTACTGCGCCCAATGACCATTGATTGCCTTTGGCTGGTGGATTGAATTCAGAGCGACCATTACCACCACATTCTAAGGTGAGTTGATAAGTGTGCTGCTCAAATTTTTCTTGTAAGTCTTGGAGGCTTAAAGTAACTTCCCTATTAGCCGCTTCTCCATCAATTGTTAAGGTCCAATTGCTGGCTTGGGCATCGGCAGGGGGAATACCATTATTGCGAACAAAGAAGCGATCATTAGGGGTGATTTTGTCATTCAGTAGGTGAGGAGGAGCCTCTGCATTAATTGGCTTATCATTTAAAATAGTTAAATCTGGATGTTTGCCTTTTAGGCTGTATGGATCGTCATTAGGCTGGAGGGCAATAGGTGGGACGCCTTCTAATAAATGATGGGCATAAACGATAGGAGTACCCAATAAGCAAGCAAAATAACTAGCAGTGGCTTGGCTAATAAATTTTCTTCTTGTAGACATGCTTCAATTGCGTTTTGGTGATTTTAGGAAGTCGAAGGTTATAAATCATCATACATTTTCTGAAATAGGCTATCACTAATGGCTAGGTGAATTGGAGCATTTTGATTGTTTTTAGCAGCTTCATAAGTCCACTCTATCCATGAACCATCATAATTTTTTACATGAGGATAGTTTAATAAGTGGCGCAGTACAAAACTGGTATGTGCAGAGCGCACTCCTGATTGGCAATATACGATGATTTTTTTGTTTGGACTAATACCCGCTTTTTCCAAATCATATTTTATGGTAGAGATCGATTTTAGGCAGTGGTCATTGCTCAAATCTACTGTATTACTCCAGTTAAAATGAAGGGCGTTTGGGATGGCCCCATTGGCGTAGGCTCCTTTTTTGAAAGGATACTTTTGCCCATTTTTTTTGAATGGCTCTCCTCTAAACTCATATAACTCACGCGTATCAACCAAAATCGTTTGGGTATCCTGAATGGCTTCCCAAACCTCCTTTTGATGCGCAATAAAGGATTGATTTTCGCTTATTTGTTCAAATTTAAAGTTGCTAGTAGAAGGAGAGGAAGGAAGCTTTGTCGTTAATTCATAATTAGTCAATTCCCAAGCTTTCTTTCCACCATTGATTAAGTAGAAATTATGAAATCCAAAGAGTTCTAACTGCCAAGCAAATCGAGTAGCATCCACATTCCCTTTAGTATCATACAATAGGATTTTGCTATCATTTTTCACCCCATATTGACTGAGTAGCCTTTCCAGTTGAGACTTACTAGCTCTCATGCCGCCAAATTCGTAAGCCTCTTCATTACAATAATCAGGTCGCCATAAACGGTGTGCTCCAGCAATATGTCCTTTTTGATATTTCTCCTCCTTACTAATTTCAAAAAGCACCCAATTACTTTCCTGTTCAAAGATATTTTTAGCGTCTTCTACACTAATAATATGCGGAGAAATACTCACATTTTCTTGCTGATTAACACAAGCGGTTAAACAGCAAAATACTAAAGCCAATAATATGTGGAGGGAGCGTTTCATTCTTAACAAAATTAAGAATTAATTATAAGGAGTTTATTGGTGCATCAAATTATTTTTTAAGTTTCCTGAATGACTAATAAAAATATATAAATATAGTTGATAACTAAGTGTACAATTTTTATCTTGTGATAGGCGTTATATTGATCTCTGAAATGCAAATACATAAAGCTTTGATTTTGTTATATGTGGCAGGGAAATTGATGTAATATTTCTTCTGAACTTTTTCAGCTACAAAAACATTGAATACATACTATGTCGAATACAAAGAATAAAAACTGGTCGAGTGTAGAAGATGATAAAACTAGAGGCCATAAAACTATAAAAAAAATAGCACGTTCTTCAGCACGTAAAGCTATTAAATTTAATAAAGCCAAAGATATACCCGTTACCTATCTAAAAGGTAACAAAATTATAAAGGAGACCAATGGTAAAGAAGAAGTACTGGAAGTTTTAGATTTGAAACAACGTAAAGTAGAAGTGGGTGCCAAAGCAAAATATAAAAAGAAATAGACGAATGCGTGTATTTGCTGGTCCTAATGGTTCTGGCAAGACAACTATCCTACAAGAAATAAAAAAGTACTTTAATGTAGGGGTTTATGTAAATGCTGATGACATTGAAAAAGAATTAATTGAGCAAACTTATATAGATTTAGAAGCATTTAAAATTAAAGAGGCTGAGACTAAGCATTTTCAGGACTTTGTTGAAAATCATAGTTTACAGGAAAAGGTAAAGGCAGAAAATTATATCATTGATTTATATTTAGAAAATAATCGTATTTTAGATCCGAATCATGAAACCCATTCTTATGAAGCCTCACTGATTGCAGATTATATTCGACAAACTTTGGTAGAAAATGGAACAAAACTCACTTTTGAAACAGTTATGTCTCATCACTCTAAGATTGAATTTTTACAACAAACTAAAAAGTTGGGATATAGAAATTATCTATATTTTATTTCTACCGAATCTCCACTAATTAATATTGAAAGAGTAAAGCAAAGAGTGAAAGCTGGAGGACACTCTGTAAGTGAAGATAAGATTGAATCCAGATATTACAAATCGATAGAATTGCTTAAAGAAGCCATCCCTCATACTTATAAAACCTTTCTTTTTGATAACTCTGCGGATAAATTTAGGTATGTTTTGGAAATTTTTAATGGCCAAGATATTATATATCAGCAAGAACAAATACCCAAGTGGATAGATGATCTGTTATTTGGATAAAAAGAATTTGGCTTAGGGATGGCAGCGGTATGTGGCGTATATGAACCGACTTACGGAACTTAGGGATGCGATGGCTGGCCTGAAAGGCAGACAAGCAGCCCTTAGTGGAGTAGGAGGTACATAGCCACATAAGAGCGAACAGCCCGACCCGATTATTTTTTTGAACCTTTGTAGGGGCGGACCTATGTGTCCGCCCTCCTTGATGCGTGTCAAACCATTAATCAAAAAAATAATCGGGGAAGCCCCAAATTATCTTGATCCACCTAATGCTGTTTAATTTCCAGCCCATATTTATTCATGAACTTTCTGTACAAAGCTTTTTGCTTATTGTCTAAATCGACTTGGCGGCCTTGTATGAAGGCGTAGTCGATGTGGTTAGTACGCATATCCAATAGATCGCCTTTGGAGACGATGATATTGGCGTCTTTACCTACCTCTAATGTGCCCGTCTGATCGCCAACGCCTAATATATCGGCGGCATTGGAAGTGATGGCCATGAGTGCTTCCTCTTTGGTGAGGCCGTAAGTAACGGCAGTGCCAGCGTGGAAAGGCAGATTACGTTGATCCCAGAAACCGTCCCAGCCAGAGCCTACAGTGATGCAATATTTGATGCCTGCTTCTTTTAGTAGGAGAGGCGTTTTGAAGGCTTGATCGGTATCATCATCGCTATGAGCGGGTAAATTATGTACTCGATTGAGAATGACTGCGATGTCGTTTTCTTTGAGCAAATCAGTAATCATCCATGCATCACGCCCGCCTACGACGACCATTTTGAGTCCGTACTTCTGAGCAAATTTAATAGCATCTATCGTTTCTTTAGCACCTCCTACATGCACGAACAATTTCTGTGAATTATCAAAAAGTCCTTTCATGGCCTCTAACTTCAAATTAGATTTTGAAGGTGCTTGTTGATAGCCTTTAGCTTCTGCAAATAGGGCTTCTATTTCGTCTATTTGCTTTAGGTATTCTTTATTCATTTCTATGCCACCCGGTTCAGCCCACCAGCCTTTACGCCAGCTCATACTTGGCCAATTAAGGTGAATGCCGATGTCTACTTTGTAGGTGGCGTCTTCATAGTTCCAGCCATCTAAATGCATGAGGCTGGAAGTACCAGGAACTCGGCCTCCTTGTGGAGCGGATTCTACCAATAAAACCCCATTAGAGCGGATCGTTGGAATAACTCTGGAGTCGGTATTGAAGGCGATTTGAGAGCGGACATTAGGATTGATACTGCCCACTTCATAATAATCACGGGTAGCTCTGACGGCGCCAATTTCGGCTAAACCAATAGCTGTATTAGCAGCAATTAGACCAGGGTAAACATCTTTTCCTTGGACATCTATTGTTTTGAAATCGCTGCTTAGTTTATCGGCAGAACCGACATAAGTGATTTTTCCATCTGCAAAACCGATAGCGGCATTTTCGATGACTTCGCCATTTCCTAAATGAGCGGTAGCTCCGACTAAAGCAATGGCTTCCTTTTGGGGAGGCGCAGGTGCTTCTTGTGCCTTGAGCGAAGTCAAGGAGAAGGCTGAAATGATGATTAAACTAATTATATTTTTCATCTTGTTTTTGTTTTGATTGCTTGTACGCTGTATTCCGTATTAATTTTCTTCTTCGTGCTCGTCCCAGCCCATGTCATCACAGTGATAATAGTGATTGTGCTTTTCTTTTGGCTTTTGCGTTTTGGCGCCGCCATTTTTAGCTGCAATCATTTTTTGGATGAGTCGATTTCGTTCTTCTGCAATGGCTTTTCTGAGTTCTGCATCTTTCTCTTTATCGTAGTAGCAAATGCCATCAACAAAGGTATATTCTGCTTTTGCGTAGATAGATAGTGGATGATCGGACCATACTACAACATCCCCATCTTTACCTGCTTTAAGGCTACCTACTTTATTATCGATGTGAAGCATTTTAGCTGGATTTAGCGTGACAAACTTCCAAGCATCTTCCTCAGATACACTTCCGTATTTTACCGCTTTAGCTGCTTCTTGATTGAGTCGACGCCCCATCTCTGCATCATCAGAATTAAAGGAAGTGATAACGCCCATTTCGTTAAGGATAGCGCCATTATGAGGGATGGCGTCGATTACTTCATATTTGTAGGCCCACCAGTCGGAGAAGGTAGAAGCTGATACACCATGTTCCTTCATTTTGTCAGCGATTTTGTAGCCTTCTAAAATATGAGTGAAGGTATTGACATTGAAGCCAAATACCTCTGCTACACGCATGAGCATGGTAATTTCAGATTGTACATAAGAGTGACAAGTGATGAATCTTTCTTTATCGATGATTTCGGCTAAGGCTTCCAGCTCGATATCTTTTCTTACTTTTTCGCCTTTGCTTTGGGCTTCTTTATAAGCTTTTGCACGGTTGAAGTGATCTAAAAATACTTGTTCTACTCCCATACGAGTTTGAGGAAAACGGACAGTGTTTTTGTCGCCCCAACCAGACTGCTTTACATTTTCTCCTAAGGCAAATTTGATAAAGCCGTCAGCTCCTTCTAATTTCATTTTTTCAGGCATGGACCCCCAACGGAATTTGATGATAGCAGATTGGCCACCAATAGGATTGGCAGAGCCATGTAGTAATTGGGCAGTCGTTACTCCACCCGCCAATTGACGATAGATATTGATGTCTTCGCACTTAACTACATCGCCTATGCGGACTTCAGCGGAACTTGCTTGAGTGCCTTCATTTACTCCTCTACTAATGGCGATATGAGAATGCTCATCAATGATACCACAAGTAACATGTTTGCCTTCGCAGTCGATTTCTCTTCCACCTCCAGCGCTTAAGCCTTTGCCTACCTGGCTGATTTTACCATTTTTGATGAGTACATCTGCTTCTTCTAAAATGCCATCGTCTTCATTGGTCCAAACGGTTGCATTTTTTAGAAGGACGCTTTCGCTCTTAGGGGCTTCTTCCCAACCATAAGAACCAAATGGATAGGTTACTTTTGCTAAGCGATCCTCTTTTTTCTTTTCCTTTTTTTCTTCTTTATCATCTCCCTTCTTATCCTTGTCTTCCTCTTTTTTCTTTTCTTCCTTTTTGTATTCACTTTCGTAAGTGGCTGCCCAATCAACCCAATTCCCATCAGAGTCGTTTCCGCTTCCCTTCCAGTTTTTGTCAGTTATCCAACCGCTTAATCGGATGGCACCTTTTTCCTGTTCTTTGTCTGGATAGAAATGGATAGAGATAGCTTCTTTATGACCTTTATGATTGACCTTTAATTTGGTAGAGTCATTGATGACGATATTCATTTCTGGGCTAGTAGCTTCACCACCAACTTCTAATTGGTAGCTTTCATTACCTACTTTTAGTTGATAATTACCTCTTAGGTCTTGATCATTGAATGCCTTTAAGGAGAAGCGGTTGCCTTGTACCCAATTATCGTAGAGAACCGTTTTCTCTTTGAATAGGCTATCAGACAAGATGATGAAGTTAGCGATTTTACCTCTTTCTAAAGAGCCGACTTCTTTAGCGCCTATTAGTTTGGCAGGAGTATGCGTGAGTGCCTTTAAAGCGTCTTCATGGCTCAAGCCATTCTTAATTGCTTTTCCTAAATTTTTACTAAAAGCTTTCTTGTCTTTTAAGGTATGTGTTGTTAAGGCAAATTCTATATTAGCTTTAGCTAATCTGCCTGCATTATGAGGAGCTAGCTCCCAATGCTTCATTTCATTAAGTGTTACATTTTTTGCATCAAATGGATCTGTTACATCATAAGCATCAGGAAAATTAAGCGGAATAATTAGACTAGCTGTTGTAGCTTTTAATTCTTCTAATCTTTGGTATTCTTTGCCATTTCCTTTGATGATATATTGTTTGCCAAATTCATCTCCAACCTTATCTGCACGAAAGATATTGTATAAATTTCCAGCATCGAAGATTTGTGGTAAGTCTTGGATTTTATTGAAGCTTTCCAGAGAGATGTTATATTCTTCATTAGGATTAGCTGCATACCATTCCGCATCATTATAACTTTGTCTTAGCAAAGCAATTGATCCCATTAGAGAGCTTGGATAATTCTGTGAAGAAGATCCTTTGCTGAAAGAGTAGAAAGCGGCTGCTTTATCTTTAATAATAATCTCGTTGTCGGTTTCGCCGCCTAATGTTACTAGAATGCCTGTTCCTCTTGCGATGCCGTCATTGACGTGTGATACGGTGGCACCGAAGCCTAAGGCTCTTAGTTCTTCAGCCGCTTTACTATCCTTAGTAAATATTTCGTGGGCTGCTGTTTCAGGGCGAATGGCTTCATTCCAGCCGTAAGCTCCTTTTTTATCAGAGATAAATTGAGGGCCGTCATTTCCGCTTCCTTTTTTATCTTTTTCCTTTGAGAGGCCATAGTCGGAGAAGATTTCTATAAAGGATGGGTAGATGTATTTGCCATTTAAGTCTATGACTACAGCATTTTTGGGGATGCTGGCGCTGGCTCCTACTGCTGCAACCTTTCCGTCTTTGATGACTAAGGTGGCATTCTCTACTTTTTGATTGTAGGAAGTAAAAATGTTAGCATTGGTAAATGCGAATACCTTTTCTCTTTCGTCATGGACGCCATTGACAGGATAGGTTTCCTGAGCATGGACGACAAAATAGGTGCATAAAATGCCTAATATTAAGTATAATCGTTTCATATTCATATTTGATTTTAATATCTCAAAATACTTCTTTTGTGGCTGTTTTTACACTTTTAAGTCATAAATTTGATATAAGGTAATTAATACTACTTTTTCACTCATTCAATTAGCATAAAATGACAAAAGATCAAATGATAGACGACTTAATTAAGCGCCTTAAACAGATAGAATATAAAGGGGGAGCATTAAATGATTTTAACCCATCATGGGATAAGAGCAATCGAACCGAAAGGCAGAAAGTTAAGGATCAGTTAAGAAGCCAAAAAAACATAAGCTTAATTACCATGCCATTAGCCGCTTTGTTTGCGTTGATAGTGATTGCTAGTGCTTTTTTTAATGGATTTAATGTCTCCAGTTTGAATTGGGGACAGGCAGGGCCTATTGTTGCTGCAACCCTATTACTGGTGTTCATAGCAATGTATCAACGTTTGCGAATTGAGCGCTTAGAGCAAAAATTATTTATATTTGATTTGATGGAGAGTGTTATAGCTCTTAGAGAGGAAGAATCGGCTTAGGGATGGTAGCGGTATGGGGCGGCAATGCTCTGACTTATGGAGCTTAGCCATGCGAAGGCTCCAAAAAGAGACAAGCAGGGCTTAGCGAAATAGGAAGAGTATAGCCCCATAATAGCGGACAGCCCGACCCAATTTATTTTTGGCCATCCTTGGGCCGACAAGTAGGAACGGCCCCTACATAACGATGGCCAAAAATAAATTGGGTAAGCCCCGAATGATAAAATACAATAAATGTGAGTAGGGATTTTGTACTTGTTCTTTCTTTAATTTATACTTAGATCTTATGACTCCAAATAAGATGTGTCTATTCAGTTAAAGTGGCGTATATATAATGAGTATTCAGTATTGTGGCCACTTATTTTATTTGTCTAATAAATATATTGACCTTAGTCGTATACATAAATAAAATGTTTGCCATGTTTTTGGTAGCTTTTTTGATAAAAAATGCCAAAATTCAACTATTTTATTTATTTTTGTTTATAAATTCACCGTATAAACGGCGCATACCCCATGTTTATATAACAAGCGCCTCGAATACTTTCCACCATTAAGATAATAGCTACCCAGCTTCACAACAGATAGTTTGCCCTGTCAGTTGTAAGTATTTTTTTACGTTTTTAAATTATGGAAAGATGAAATTTACTTCTATAGTCACCCCGCTATATTGGCAGCAAAAGGCTGTCAATCAGTGGAAATGGTACTATAATTCTGTTCTCTCAAATTTAAGCATATATAAATTAAGTGTTGTTTTTATGCTGCCGTTCATCATCGGTAGTGGTTTTTGTATTGATATCCAAGCACAATCTAAACCTGAAACACAAGGAGTAGAGAAAGGCTTTGCGGGCAAAAAATTCATCCATATACCTAGAGTTGAGAATAATTTTAGGGATGGAGACTGTTCTTTATCTCCCTTTCGGACAATTGATGGTACTTGTAACAATATAAGTGATCCGGAGAAGTGTGATTGGGGGGCAAGTGATATCATGTTGCACCGTTTGATGGATTGTTATTATGGCCCAGATGATACTTTAAATAGTATGAATGGGCAAGATAGAAAAAGCCCAAGAGAAATATCTAACATAGTTAGCGATCAAACAGTCAGTACCCCAAGCAGTCGAAATTTAAGTTCTTTAGTTTTTTCTTGGGGACAATTTTTAGATCATGATATTGATCTAACTCCAGAAGGAGAAACTGAAATCTCTACGATTCCAATCCCTAGTAATGATCCTTTATTTACAGATATGATTCCTTTTTCTCGCTCTGAATTTTTGGAGGGAACAGGGGATACTACTACGAGAGAACAAATGAATATCATTACCTCTTGGATAGACGCATCTAATGTGTACGGATCGGAACAAACAAGAGCAGATTGGTTGAGAACCTTTGAAGATGGAAAACTAAAAACCTCAGCAGGTAATTTACTTCCTTATAATACAATAGATGGAGAAGCGGGTAGCGCTTTAGATCCAACTGCGCCAAGTATGGCCGGAGATATGGAAGGAACGGTAGAATTGTTTGTCGCAGGAGATGTAAGAGCTAATGAACAATCAGGCCTAACGTCTTTACATACCTTGTTCGTAAGAGAACACAATAGGCTTTGTGATGAGTTAGTTGCGGCTGGTTTTACAGATGATGAAGGAATTTATCAGCGTGCACGAAAAGTCGTTGGAGCTTTAATGCAAAAAATTACTTTTGAAGATTTCTTACCAGCGATGGGCGTAGAGCTTGACTCTTACGTTACTTACCAAGATAATATTCGCCCTGATATAGCTAATCTTTTTTCAGCAGCAGCTTATCGTTTAGGACATACTATGGTAGTAGATGCAGTTCCATTAGTGGATAGTCAGTGTAATCCTGTAGGGGCTGGAGAGCTGTCGCTCTTAGATATGTTTTTTGATCCTTCTCAGGTAGCCACTTATGGCATAGACCCAATTTTGATGGGTTTAGCTTCACAAACACAAGAAGAAGTAGATTTGGAGGTTATTCCGAATTTACGAAATTTTTTATTTGGCAACCCTAATAATTCGGATGTGGTATTTGGTTTAGACCTTGTATCACTCAATATACAGAGAGGCCGTGATCACGGTCTACCTGATTATAACACCATTAGAGCATTTTATACAGGCACGCCAGCCACTTCTTTTAACGATATTAGCAGTGACCCAATAGTGCAATTAGCACTAGGCGACGCCTACGATAGTGACATCAACAATATTGACGCATGGGTTGGACTTTTAGCAGAAGATCATTTGCCTAATTCTTCTGTTGGCCCAACTCTACACAATATTTTAAAGTATCAATTTCAAAGTCTTAGAGATGGCGATCGTTACTACTATGGCTTTGATATTTTTATGGCCACAGATATGACGGAATATGACTTAGCATATATCGAAAACACCACCTTAGCGGATATTTTGGAAAGAAACACAGAACTGGAAAATTTACCTTCTAATATATTTTACGCAACTACTTGCAAAAATGTTACAGTTGACGCCAAAATAATGTTACAAGGCCCAATGATGAATATGCCAGGTACACTTATGAGAGATGATTTACGTACTGCCGCTGTATTGCCAGGAGTAGAGCCTTATACCGATTTAGGTTTCACCCATGTAGGCGGTGGCGGCGAAGTCGTTCAACCATTAGTATTCTCTGTACAAGGAGATGACGCGATCATAGATTGGGTAATGTTAGAACTGAGAGATTTTGATGATCCCTCCATCGTTACAGAAACTCGATCAGCTTTACTACAAAGAGATGGAGATATAGTAGATATGGATGGTACTTCAGCCGTGAGATTTACTTCAGAAGTCGCTAAATATTACGTAGCAGTTCGCCACCGTAATCACTTAGGAGTAATGACCGCAGCTGCCATAGATTTTATAGAAGGATTGCCAATTACAATTGATTACACAAGCCCGACATTTGTCCCTTGGGGAGTCAATGCCCAAATTATTATGCCCGACGGTCAACAAGCTTTATGGGCAGGTAATAGTAATTTAAATAATCAGTTAGTATTCCAAGGAGAAAACAATGATATCAATACTTGTTTCTTTGACGTAATGACCGATCCACTCAATACGAGTTTGGCAACTAACTTTATTTCCGCAACCTATAATTCAGGTGATTGTAATATGGACTGTAATACAATCTATCAAGGAACGAATAATGATATTGATATCATATTCTTTAATGTCTTGACCCACCCCAATAACACCATACCAGTTGTGAATTTTATTCACACAGAGCAACTTCCTTAAATAATATAAATAGGAATGATGAAAAGGGGCATTGATTTTATAATTGGTGTCCCTTTTTTAATTTGGGCGCATCCCTTCCTGCACAAATTCTATCGCAAGCGTTCCGCTTGTGATAATTTGTGCAGGAAGGGTCGGGCTGTCCACTCTTATGTGGCTATGCCGCTCCTATTCCGCTAAGGCTCTCTTGTCTGCCCTTCGGGCCAGCCTGCGTGAGCCTAAGCTCCATAAGTCGCTGCATGTACGCCACATACCGTTCCCATCCCTTGCGCAATCAATTATTCTCTTGTATATTGATGCAGTAAAAATGTAGGGGCG
>JAHDDN010000093.1:0-10956 GCA_020629335.1 Chitinophagales bacterium
AAATCTGATTCCTAATATTGCTCAAAAACTCCTTCGTAATACCCAAGTAAGATGCAATCATATATTGAGGAACCCGCTGTACAATTTCAGGATATTCTTCTACAAATAACTCATATCTCTCCTTCGCAGAAAGGGAATAAGTTCGCAACATTCGCTTAGACATATTGACGTAAGCATTCTGAATGATAATCCGAAAGAAACGCTCCATTTGAGGTATCTCTTCATGCAATTTTTCAAAATCATCATAAGATATTTGAATGACTTCGGTATTTTCCAAACACTGTGTATTAATATTCGCTGGCGTCTGCTTACTAAAACTCTCCAAATCTCCTACCCACCAATTTTTAATTCCAAAACTAATGATATGCTCATTCCCCTTCTCATCTAAACAAAAAGATCTTACCTTACCTGTTACAACATAAGTCTGATAACGACAGACATCCCCATTTTGTATGATGTATTGCCCTTTCAAATAAGTTCTTTGCTTCAATTTAGCCATTAAAACAGCCTCCTCACTTTCGGTTAAATTAACATAGTCTTTTAAATAGGCTAAAAACTCATTCATAAATTAGTGTCATTTTGTCGATGTAATTAATAGAACATCAATATATCATTTTTATAGGAAAATCTCGTATCAATCACTCATACAGAGTTTACTGCAAAAAAGAAAATCACGGATTTCACAGATTGCACGGATTTTGAATTACGAAATCTAAAAATCTGTGCAATATATAAAATCCATGACTCAAGCATCTTATAACAAGAATCTTCTATGATCAACAGACTTTCCACCAAAATTGATTAGCAAACCTACTTTTAACTTATAAACCTTCAAGTAATTTAAGGTCTGGACTATATGAACATCCTCTAATACTTTTACAGCCTTTATTTCTACTAATACTTTTTCCTCCACTACAAAATCTGCTCTTCGTGTTCCAATAGGTTTAATCAAGTTTTTATAAAATATCTCTTGTTCAATTTCTCTTTCAAACTGAAGATCTTTTTGACTCATTTCCCATGCTAAAGCACGTTGATAAATAACTTCCTGAAAGCCAAGTCCTAGGAAATTATGAACTTCAAAAGATGATCCGATGATTCTACTAGTAATGTTCTCATATTTTAATGCTGGCATTTTTTAGGGGTTTAAAGGGTTAAAAAAATTTGAACGAATTGAAAAATGAATACTGATTTAATATCACTACATCAAAATAATCCGTTCTGGGATAGCTAAATTAAAACAATCAGCATAATTAATATAATAATTAAGAATTTATAACATTTCAAAAAGTTCTCACCTGAATCCACAATTCAAATTAAAATAAAAACACTTAAAAACTCCAACAAAAAAATCCGTGCAATCCTAAGAATCCGTGATTCAAGCTATTTTACCTTCCTCCTCTCCCACCACCAGTGCTCCTCCTAACCACATTCTCAAAAAAGGCATAATACCGATCAGAAACAGCTGCATCACGGAAGTCTGAAAAATCGCCACTATTCCAAGCGCCACCTCTTAAGCCAGCGCCCTTTGCATCAGCTTGTGGCCAATTCGCAACATTCGCATGGCCTGTATCGTCAAGGAAGCCATCTCCCAATTGAGCGTCATAGTTTAATCCCACGCTATCTACATTGACGACTACTTCCCAAAGATTCCCGCTAAGCTCCATCAAGCCATAATAAGACGCGCCACTTTGTAAGCGATCGCTAGTCGCATCAGCCGCAAAACCACTTCGTAATGGTCCACCAATAGCATTGTATTGATAATTGGCTAAGCCAGCATTATCAATTGCTTGAATTTCGCTATATTCTTCATCGGTACCGTCTAGTAAGATATTTTCAACTACTGTTACACTATCTGTTCCCCAAGCAAATTCTCTTACGATGGGAACATTGCTTCCCCTAGCCATTTTTTCAAATTCTAATTCCGTCAGAGGGCGTAAAGCCGCCCAATCTAAATAAGCCGTTACATCTGCCCAATTCAGAAAATTACAAGCTCTCGACTGACCATCATTGGCTTGATCATAGAGTAGGTTATCATTCGCATCACAAGCATATTGGGCGGTCCAGCCTGCTTGGGAAGGCGTAGCAACGATAATGCCATTACGAGCCTCTATACCCATTGCTTGAGTGCCTGTAGGACTGTAAGGAGAAACAGCAGTTCTATTCATTTGCTGATTTTCAGTAAGCGTGTTTAGGAAGTCTTTGTATTGTTCTTGACTAATCTCGTACTTCATGCTGTAAAAAGAAGCATAGCCTTTAGGATAGGCTGCAGGAATATCATCGGCTGGAAAACTTTCTATGTCTGCATATAACTGCCCTGCATTGGGGCCTACGGTAATACTGGATTCTGACTCAATAAAAAAAGGGGATAAATCCCCTCCATCACCCAAAGTGTAATAACTATCTCCGTCCCCTAACCAATAAGGCGCTTCTGGGACATACACCATCTCAATACCATATACTCGTATCGCTAATTCTTCTTCAATTAAAATGGGCGTCGGAAGTGTGATACTAATATCCATACTCACTTCCTCTGATACGCCTGAGCTACTTTTCTTAACAAAAAAACCCTTTGTATCCTCCACTGTTTCCACCTCTAAATCAACACTCATCCAATCGTATTGATCAGCAGTAATAGGCATGGATAAATGCGCCCAGTCTCCTCCTTGGTATTGAATTTTGGCAAATACCCAAAGGGCATCGTAATTATAAGGAGACGATTGGGCATCTAATAACCAACTATTTTCCCAGCTCAATGAAAAGCTCAATGTATTTTCATCAACTAACTGCACATCAAACACTTGTGCGTTATTAGCTGATACATGGCTCCAATAAAGCAGAAAGATGATTGTTAGATACCCAAACTTACTCACTCTATTATTCTTTAATTACTTTTCTAACAACAGGCTCACCATCTACCACCATATTCAATAAGTAGATACCTGCGTTTTGATCTGCCAAATTGATTTGAATCTGATTGTCATTCGTAGCTCCGCTTACGATCTCTTTTCCATCAATAGACAATAACTGATAAGCTGTAATTTCTTTATCGCTATTGACTGTTAAGAACTCATTGGCTGGTTGAGGATATAATGAAATCTCAATATTACTTTCTATACTTTCATTCGATACTACTTGTCTGACATCTAAAGCAACTGCTTCTGATGAAACACCTACTCCAAACGAGGCTCCTGCCTCCCCAGCTAAATTGTATTCAAAACACTCACCATTCGTAGCAAAGTTGCCTGTTGTCAAATAAAGTGCTTCAACATCAGCATTGACTACCCCATTTATATGCGCACCTAATACGCTATAAGGACCCGCCTCAAAAGTATTTAAATCATAAGTTCTAACATTACTAAAATCATCTACATAATATAGTAAATCATTCGCAATACCAATTCCTTTAGATAAAGCTAAGTCATAAGTAGATACTTCATCGTTAGTAAGATTAATTTCAAATAACTTTCCAATACCCTCAAACCAAGCATTGCTGACAGCATATAAATAATTTCCCTCCAAATAAATATTGGATAAGCCAGCACCATCTTCTCCTAAGTCATATACATCTACAAAACTTAAGTCGAAAGCATCAATTACTTGAATCGTAGCCGTACTATTCAAATAAGGACCAGGAACTGCAACATAAAGCAAGCCATTAGCTGCTAATATATCAGCAGTCTCATTAAATACACCACCAAAATCTACAAGATCTAAGGTGTTCTTATCAAACATTCGGATGTATTGATTATCTAGTACTCCAAACCAACCAGAAGCGTATAGGTAATCACCATGAACAACCAAACTTTTAACTCCTTCAAATAAAGCAGCTCCTACTCTTTCATAAGTATCATAATTATAAGCGATGATACTATCCTGAGCTGCCAAATAAATGAGATTTTCATGTATGATTACCTCTTGTACTGATTCCGTTCCTATATTATCAAATATAGTGTATTCTTGTGTATTGGGATCATAAGCACCAATAGTAGCGGGATCAGGATCACCAAAAGCACCGCCATTGGCAACAATCGCTCTATGCACATACTCTTGTGCCATTAAATCTTGAAAACAAAATAGCACTAAAGCTATTAGGGGTAAAAGTTTTTTCATTATAGTTTAATATTTTTTAAAGTACAAAAATCATATCGTTGCACTGCAACCAATTAACTAATACACTAATCAACCAATTAACTAATACACCAATTAATCATTAACCAGCCCAAGATCAATCTGTTTTTCATTGACATCAACTTTAGCAACGACTACTCTAATAGGCGCACCTAATTGATATTTTTTATTATTCGTTTGTCCTGTCAAACACTGAAGGTCTTCATCATAATAGTAATAATCATCATCGAAATACTCTATTCGAATCATACCTTCACATTTATTGGCCGTCAAGGATACAAACACACCAAATGCCTGTACACCCGAAATGACACCATCAAATTTGTCTCCTACATAATCTGCTAAATATTGCGCTTGCTTATATCGGATAGAATCCCACTCTGCATCCATTGCCTTACGCTCCATCATCGAAGCATGCACACATTCTTTTTCTAGTTCTGCTTTCTTACGACGAACCTTCCCGTCCAAACAATCTTGTAATAAACGATGTGTCATCACATCAGGGTATCTACGAATAGGCGAAGTAAAATGACCGTAATTCTCGAATCCTAAGCCATAATGACCGACATTCTCTGTCGTGTACTTGGCCTTCGCCATTGAGCGAATAGAAAGTGTTTCAAATAAGACTTGTTCTGGCTTGTCTTTTACTGCCTTCATAAGGGCATTAATCGACTTAGCGACTAATTTAGGCTTTGAAATATCCATTGAATAACCGAATCTTCCCGCCATGCCTTTCAATCGTAATAACTTCTCCTCATCTGGAGCATCATGGGCACGATTCACCATAGGCATCTTCTTGCCATTCACAAAAGCTGCCACTTCTTGATTGGCCAAAAGCATATAATCCTCAATCATTAAATGCGCATCCTTCCTCGTCTTGATGTAAATCTCTATCGGCTTGGCATTTTCATCTAACTTAAAGCCGATCTCTTCCTTATCAAAATCAATCGCCCCATTGGCAAAGCGTTTTTTACGTAAAATTTTCGCAATCTTATTTAGCTTTTTCAAAGCCAAAGTAAGTTTATCTCTCTTTCTACTTTCAATCAAAACCTGCGCTTCTTCATAAGCAAATCGCTTATCAGAATAAATCACAGTTCGACCAAACCACTTATCATGAATATTTCCTTTTTCATCCATTTGGAAAACCACAGAGAAACATAATTTTTCCTCCTCTGGTCGTAAAGAACAAATCACATTAGATATCTGTTCTGGGTACATCGGCAAAACTCGATCCACCAAATAAACAGAAGTCGCACGCTCTGCCCCTTCTTTATCTAAGGCTGTGCCTGGGCGAACATAATGCGTTACATCCGCAATATGAACGCCTATCTCAAATAAGCCATTTTCTAATTTTTGAATCGAAAGCGCATCATCAAAATCTTTCGCATCGGCTGGATCAATTGTAAAGGTCAATACCTCCCGCATATCTCTACGCTTATCAATCTCCGATTGTGGAATGTCCATCTTGATTTTACTCACCTCTTTCAGCGTCTCTGGATTAAATTTCAAGGAGAAGCCCTTATCAATTAAAATAGACTTCATCACCACATCATTATTGCCTGGCTTTCCTAAAACCTCAACAACTCTACCCACAGGACTCTTTTTTCCTTCTGGCCATTCTTCAAAATGTACAACCACTTTTTCACCCGTTTTGGCATTCATAAATTGACCCTTAGGAATAAAAAAGTCAGCCCCAATTTTTCGATCAGGCACACAAAAGGCATGAGCCGAACTTAATTCAATCGTTCCCACAAACAATTCTTGGGAACGCTTCACGATCTCTACGACCTTACCTTCTAACTTTCGGCCATTTCTCTTTTTAATAAGGACAATCTTAACCGTATCACCATCAAATGCACGATTCAAGTTCTCCTTAGTGACAAATACATCCTTCTCCAAGTCAGCACATATAATAAATGCACTACCAGAACGAGTCGCATCAACCACTCCCTCAATGACTTCAGAGGCATTATAATCTTGAACCTTGGATTTTTTAGATTTGGAACGCTTAGACTTTTTATAACGATTATCTCTCAAATAAATGAGATCTTTTTTAGATAGTTTTCCTAGTACTTGCTCTAATTGAGCAACCGTATATTTCTTATTTTTTACTTTCTTATAAAGCTGTTTAAATGTAAAACTTTTCTTTGGGTTACCATCAAAAAAGCGCATCATTCTTTCACTCAAATGCTCTAATTGCTTTTTTTCTTTTCTTGACATAAATTTGTTTAAATTAGGAATATTAAAACTTTAGTATTCCTTGGGTTTTGTTGTTCATTATCATACAGTGCGCTCCATTATGGATGCAAAAATCAGCTTTAAGCACTGGATATGCAAATAAACAGGAATAAATAAATTGGAATTAATTACGAAGGCGGGATTCAGTTCATCTAATTTTAAGGCAAAAAAAGATTCACGAACTTAACTCTAAAACAAATTTTAATCAAAAAGGTTTCCTATGAAACAAAGTAAAATAGTTAATTGGTCTATTTGTTAAATAGTAAATCGGTATTTTTAATAGCAAAATCAGGCTAAAGAGTACCCAATAAACTATTTAACCAATATACTAATTCGCTAAATTTGGGGCTTCCCCATTTCTAATTTTTCATTCGACCGTAGGGGCGGTACCTATGTGTCCGCCCTCGAATGAAAAATTAGAAATGGGTCGGGCTGTCCGCTCTCATGCGGCTATGTGCCTGCTACTACGCTAAGGTCTGCTTGTCTGCTAAAGCCAGCCTGCGCATACCTAAGCTCCGTAAGCAGCCCCATAAACGCCACATACCGCTACCATCCCTAAGCCAAAAAAACTTTGAATGATGAACAATGAATTGTACATAAGCTACAAATTCATTGTTCATTATTTATTGTTATTCTGTTATTCCGCTCCTCCTGGCGCTCTTTTCATTCTCGCTTCAATATCCGACAATTCGCCTTTAGGAATCGCAGAAATTAATTTTTTAGTATATTCTCTTTGTGGATCATTATAGATATCATCCGCACGGCCCATTTCCTCAATCTTACCCTGATTCATCACGACCATATTATCAGACATAAACTTCACAACTGATAAATCGTGAGAAATGAAGATATATGTAAAATCAAATTTCTCTCTTAACTCAATCAATAGATTCAACACCTGTGCTTGTACAGATACGTCTAAGGCAGAAACCGACTCATCACAAATAATGAATTGCGGATTAAGCGCCAAAGCCCTCGCTATACAAATACGCTGACGCTGTCCTCCAGAAAACTCATGAGGGTAACGGTTGAAGTGATGTGGTAAAAGACTCACAGTTTCAAGGAGTTCCTTCACCCTATCTTTACGTTCATTATCATTAGCCAAAATGCCATGTACCTGCATCGGCTCCATAATCGCATTACCAATCGTCATACGCGGATTCAATGAAGAATAAGGATCCTGAAAGATAATCTGCATCTCTTTACGCAACTCTGTCATATCCGCTTTGCTCAAGCTTAATATATCCCTTCCTTTGTAAATAACCTCCCCATCTTTAACAGGAGCTAAACGAAGTAGCGAACGACCCAAAGTTGTCTTTCCACAACCCGACTCTCCCACCAAACCAAGTGTTTCACCTGCTCTAACATCAAAAGTAACATCATCTACCGCCTTGACATAATCAGTTACTTTTCCAAAGAAGTTCTTCTTTGAAGGGAACCAAGTACGTAGGTTTTTCACCTGCATAATAGGCTCTTTCGCCATTAAATTATTGTAACGCTCTAATGTTTGAGCTGGACTAATCTCCACTTTTCGAATCATCTCTTCAATAGATGACTCTTTTTCAATCATATTACCATCCTCATCTTCTTCCATGAAATCAACAACCGTAGGTAATTTGCTTAATCGCTTACCTAATGGCGGACGACAAGCCAAAAGGCCCTTCGTATAAGGATGCTGAGGATTTTTAAAGATATCTAATACAGAACCCTGCTCAACGATTTTTCCTCTATACATAACGATTACTCGATCGGCAATCTCTGCAATTACCCCTAAATCGTGTGTAATAAAGATAATAGAAGCATCAATCTTCTCTTTTAGATCATCCATTAACTCCAAAATACGCTTCTGAACGGTAACATCTAGTGCTGTAGTAGGCTCATCTGCAATCAAAACATCAGGATTACAAGACATCGCCATCGCAATCATTACCCGCTGCTTCTGACCTCCAGATAATTGGTGCGGATAAGCATTCAAAATACGCTTAGGATCTGGCAATCTTACCTTGTCAAATAATTCTAAAGTAATGTCAATAGCCGTCTGCTTATCCGTTTTTTGATGCAATTGTATCGCCTCAATAACCTGATCTCCACAAGTAAATACAGGATTCAAAGAAGTCATAGGCTCTTGGAAAATCATAGATATTTCATTACCACGGTAGGCTCTCATATCATCTTCTGGCATTCCTACCAAATCAACTGCCTTATCATCTAAACCATAATAGATAATCTCTCCACCTGCAATCTCTCCAGGCGGCATAGGGATCAACTTCATAATAGATAAAGAGGTGACAGACTTACCAGAACCAGACTCCCCCACAATTCCAACCGTTTCACCTCTATTCAATGTAAAACTTACATCATTAACGGCTCTTACTAATCCCTCCTCTGTTTTAAATTGAGTGAGCAGATTCTTTACTTCTAATAGTTTCCTTGACATATATTATGATTAATAGCTTATTTATTTCAAATTCTATTTCTAAGGTGTGATTCTTTGACCATTTATCACACATTGTGATAATGGAAATTTAATTTCATCTAACCCAGCCTTAAAAATAAGGATTGTCTTCAAAAGAAAAAATTAATTGCCTAGCTACTTATGACTAAAGGCGTAAAAGACCAATATATGACATTATTTGATAGATTATTAGGTCAACTTAAACAAATACCGCATTTTTGTAGCTCGCTAAATAGTAATACCTATGTCACAAAATCTAAATCCCTATAGTATTCGCAATAAAGGGAATATTCTTTTTCTCTTATTAGGTGGTTTTTTTGTGGCAAATGCCCTCATTGCAGAATTTATAGGAGTGAAAATATTCGCCTTGGAAAAAACCCTCGGAACAGACCCATTCAATTGGAATTTATTCGGTCAAGAGGGAAGCTTAAACTTTACAGCAGGGGTGCTACTGTGGCCAGTCGTTTTTATCATGACGGATGTCGTTAATGAGTACTTCGGACGCAGAGGTGTTCGATTATTAAGTTTCTTGACAGTGGGCTTAATTATTTATGCCTTTTTCATGATCTATATGGCTATAGGATTAGCCCCAGCCGATTTTTGGGTAGGAGTCAATACAGAACGAGGAGTAGATAATATGCAATCAGCTTTCGCCAACGTATTTGGACAAGGATTATGGATTATCGTTGGCTCTGTTGTAGCCTTCTTAATAGGTCAAGTCTTAGATGTATTGATCTATCACCGCATTAGAAAAGTAACAGGCGAAGGAAAAATATGGCTAAGAGCAACGGGCTCAACCCTCGTTTCTCAGTTCGTAGATAGTTTTGTAGTCTTATATATCGCTTTCGTCCTTGGTCCTCAAAACTGGCCAATAAGCTTATTCTTAGCTATTGGAACCGTCAATTATATTTATAAATTCATAGTCGCAATATTACTCACTCCCGTGATCTATCTATTGCATTATGTAATAGATACATGGCTAGGAGAGGACCTAGCCAATCGAATGAAAGAGGAGGCCAGTCTTTAATGCGACTGGAGAACTTCTTCAAAACGTACCGCAGGGCGAATCACTTTATAATCCTCAAAACCTTTTCTTACAGCTTTTACTTCCCAATCAAATTCGTAATTGCCTGTACCACTCATTAACTCTTTCACCTTAAATCCCTCTGCCGTTTTTTCAATTACCGCCATCCCTTTTGAATCAGCGGATAATGGTGTTAGGCTTACAGTCATCCCTTCTGCATTGATAACCAGCTCAAAATGCTCTGGAAACTCAATTAATGCTTCACCATTTTCTAAAGTAGTGGTTCCTCTTAAATAAGCTGCTGCTTCAGGCCCTTCTAAACTAGCGTACCAGATTTCTTTATTCGGCGCTGTTGGATGATCCATTCGGAAATTCTTAACATCACCAAACACGACACCAGCACCATTTTCGTCAATTGTAAAGCCACTTTTAGCAACACCATCTTCATTATTAACTGACATATAACCGTAATTACCTAAAGCCCCGAAGCCACCAATCAAACTATTTAAATTACCATTATTACCTCTTGTGCTCATGTAACCACTCAAATCTGAGCCAGAAGATACAGCTGCTACTACTTGATCATTATTGCCATCGTAAATCCCAATATAACCAGCCTCTTGCCCAATTGTACCTGATATTCTCACCATTCTATTTCCAGAAGCATTGAAGCTTTGGAAAATTCCCATATCTACATCATTATTACCAGTATTATCAAGGTAAATGCGTTCTTCAGAACCTTCACTGAATACAGCTAATCTTCCTACTAAGCCTAATTGAGTATTTGCATTTATATTCGGCATATTAATACCAACACTTCCATTGGTATAAAAAATATCATTAGTGTCTTCTATCCAGTACCCCTCTCCTGTTGTACCCGCTGGGCCTGGAGGCCCCATTGGCCCAGGAAGCCCTATCGGACCTGGAGGACCTGGCAAACCTATTTCTCCAGCTGGACCCATCGCCCCTGGCAACCCTTCTGCCCCTGGAGGACCTACTTCTCCTTGGGCACCTACTGGACCTGCCACTCCATCTAAACCTGGAGGACCTGCTTCGCCTGGAGGACCTACTTCACCTGGAGGACCTGCTGGACCTTGTTCTCCATCCACTC
>JAHDDN010000093.1:11056-15470 GCA_020629335.1 Chitinophagales bacterium
CCTGGAGGACCTACTTCACCTGGAGGACCTGCTGGACCTTGTTCTCCATCCACTCCTGCGGGACCCATAGGACCCGTAGAACCATTTAAGCCTGGAGGACCTTGTATACCTTCTGCACCTGCCGGGCCTTGTTCTCCATCAGCTCCTGCAGGCCCTATTGGACCTGGCTCTCCATCTACTCCTGCTGGGCCCATTGGGCCTGTCGCACCAGTTGCCCCTGTTGCTCCAGCAGGGCCTGCTTCTCCCATTGGACCTGCCGGACCAGCCAACTCAGGTAGCTGAATGAAATTACCATCACTAATTGAAAGCTGATTACCCTCTAAAGTTAAGGTTTGTAATTCATTACTTGAATCTGCATCTGCGTCATCTACATTCTCCACAGTTTTAGCATAAAGGGCATAAGGAACAGCCATCAATTCACTAGTGCCTAACCACTCAAAATCATTACTGCCATCAGCATCTAATTCTACTTGAACAAAGTAAGCATCCTCTCCCCAATCAATCTCCTCAAAATCACCTGTCTCACTATTTCCTCTTCCTATTGCTAAATTAAAGAGACCATATTGATTACTCGTCACTTCGTGTACTTCCATATAATCTACTTCCCCATTAATATTATTTTTGAGGATACTGATACGGATTATCATCGTTTGATTAGCTAGCACACTACCATCTAAGTTACGAGCTACTGCTTGATAACTAATGGCATCCGTTGATTGCGCTGATAAGTGCAAAACGGAAAGGAAGAATAAGGAGACTACAAGAATTAACGACTTTTTCATTTTTGATGCTTTAGAGGAGGACAAAATAAAATGGACAGTATTTTAAGGCGCTATTTTTTCAATCTTATAAATTTGATTCGGATACTTTTCCGACACAATTTGTAATAGATATACTCCATTACTCCAGTCTCGTAAATCCAATTCAGCTTGTTGAAAAATAGATTGTTGTATTAATAGCTTTGAGAGCAAATCATAGACTTTTAAATCTGCTTCCTCCTCCAGACGTATTCTTAATATGTCCGAAGTTGGATTAGGATAAACATCTATTGCTATATTTGAAAGGGTATGATTATTTGTAGAAAGAATGATAGAAGGCTGATGAAAGCCTTGCGTAAAAACAGTTGTTGAATTGCTAATGGTATTACTGACAGGCTCACCAATAGACCATGAAATATGCATATTGGAATTTTGACCGTATCCTCCCCCATTTGCTAACAGTTCTGGACTCAGCATTTGAGCATTAGAGGAAATTTGCATTCCTAGCATGGCTGTTAAAACGATCAAAAATTGCAGGGACTTTCTTGTTAAAGCTAAATGGTAACAAGAAAAAAATATACAAATAGATCGAAAAAGGCGATTATTGGTTATTTCTTGGAACACAAACTTAAGATTTCATTAAATGAAAGAGGATCAGACAGTAATTTTTCGTATTGAACTACACTATTTTTACTACACACTCAAGATAAGTCACAAATTTTCAGCCCATTTTACCCAGCTCTTAAGCCATTGTAAATCAATTGTTTTTACTAATGACATTCTATCTTAAGAAAAAATCAAGTATATAACATTAATTAGGCACTTATTCCTGCCACTAATTACATGATTTTTTTTCCATATCCGTTTCTTCGTAAATCGCCAAAAGCTTCCATCTGCTTTTTATAATGTGCGATACTATGTACACCCCCAAAAAAGGTATGCTGCTCCTTCCAAAAGTTCAAATACCAACGCTTATCTGCTAAAGTTTTCCTAACCAAATCAGGATCAAACCCATACTCTACTTCTAAATGCTGCCCCTCTAAATGCAGGCGCGGATGATTCACAGCCTCATTGATAGGCAGGTTAAAATCAATCGAATTTACTAAGACTTGAAGAATAGCTGAACGTATCCGATTAGAACCTCCTGCTCCTAAAACCGCTTGAGCAATGCCATCCTTTTTAACAATAGTAGGTGCCATCATAGAAGAAATGCGCTCATTACATAGCCACCGATGATAACCAAGCGGATTAAGATCCTCCTCTCCCAACATATTATTCAACATAATACCCGTATTCGGAATAAAATAACCAGCACCTTCACCAGAAGAAATTGTAACACTTGCCGCATTTCGATCTTTGTCCATAATACTAATATGAGTCGTACCTCCCTTTTTCATAGCCCGCTCTAAAAACAATTCCTCATATTGAGCCAATAAATCAGTACCTAATAATGCCTGCGCTTTTTCTCTACCCTGCTTTTCCATAATTTCTGATCTAAAGCGAGCAGTAATATCCATTGCATCCGTTAAATACTGAATATGCTTTTGAGAACCAAACTCCTCCTCTCCCATTCTAATTTTGCTGAGTAACTTTAAAGCCATCATAATTAATATGCCACCAGCACTAGGAGCAGGGTTCGTATAAATATCATGCCCTCTATAGTTTAGATGCAAAGGCGAACGCTCAATCACTTGATAGTTGAGCATATCTTCCATACGCAAGTGCCCACCATACTCTAAACAATCCCTACTAATTTGTCGAGCAATTTCCCCTTGATAAAATTCTCTTGGGCCTTCATGAGCCAATAAATCAATCGTAGCCCCCAAATCTTCAATTCTAACTTTATCCCCTTTCTTCTTCAGTTCATCTCCATTGAAATAAGCTGTTTTAGAAACAGGTGATGCTGCTAATATCGGCTTAATAATACTAAACACTAATTCTTGATAAGCATCTAACTCCACCCCTTTTTTAGCCATCTCAATTACAGGAGAAGCAATCTCCTTAAAAGGCATTTTACCCAATTGGGCATGCACATGAAATAAACCAGCTATTATACCTGGTACTGCAATCGCCCCCATCCCAATATAATAGGTCTGAGAAGTGTTTTTGAAATCTATATTAATGGGCTCAAAGTGGAGATCCTTTTCGGCTCTTTTATGAATAGGTGTTTGAGAGAAAAAATCAAACAAAACAGGCTTTGAATCATTAGGAGCCGCTAATAAAAAACCTCCTCCTCCTAATGAAATAGTACTAATCTCACATACACAAGCACATAATACAGCACCAATAGCCGCATCATAGGCATTGCCACCCGCTTGTAAGATATCTGCTCCAACTTGGAGTGTTTTTTCATGCCCTGCGGCTATATAAGAATGATTCGACATTAGTAAGTGAGTAAGTGGACTGAATAGTGACAACAAATATAATAGATTTCATTCAATCTTACTCTACAAGTAGTCTGCCTTTTTTTCTCAATTTTTTTATCATGCGTTCATTAGGCAAATCTTCTTCGTAATACAGAATTTGTTTTCCCAAAGTCCCTTTTAATCGATAAAAAAAGGACTCCCTTTCCATTATAGAAATGAAGTTATTTTCAATCGCTACTTCTCCATTAACATGAGGCTCTGGATAATTAGCCTTACTTAATGAATCTGAAACTATTGGGATTAGGTCTATTGGCAATTCTAATTTACTAATCAGCCCTTTAAGTAATTTGGCCTGAAATGGATCTGTAGCAAAAGCGATTTTTTTTAAACCATTCATTTTCGCCACCAGATAAGAGTAGTAAACATTTTCAGAGCTATGCTCAGCAAGGGTATCTAAAAAAATATTGGAAGCTGGTATACCTAAAGCCTTTCCATATTCTGCCATTACTTTGGCTTCAGAATATTGCGTATAAACAGCGCCACCAGAATATATGATGTTCTCGGCCAATCCATTTTCATATAAATAGTATGACCAAAGGACTCTGCTTTTCATAGTGGAAGACCAAGCAATTCCATCGAAAGGCACACCAGGAACAATGATAGCATTATAGGGAGCCTTTGCTTGAGCCTTATGGTAGAGACTGATTGATTGCTTATTTGAAAAAGCACAGCCAGAAACAACAATTATGATGAGAATTATACTAAGTGATTTAGTCATTTGGATTTTATTTAGCGTAGTTATAGTCCACCACATCGAAATTTGTGAGTTTTGATGAAGCTATTTTCCCGCCTCGCTGCGTTGAAAAGCCTCACCAACGCGATGCGTTGCCTTCGTTTTTCGCCTTGCGAGTCAAAAAAATAGCTTCATCAACTTTTCACAAATCCTGACGTGGAGGACTATAGAACCATCATTTATGCAATAATAGTGTTGGTATTTCTAAGACCTCATGGCTTAGGGATGGGAACGGTATGTGGCGGCCATGAGGAGGCTTACGGAACTTAGCTGGACGATGGCTGGCCCGCAGGGCAGACAAGTGCAGCTTAGTGGAGTAGACTCCGAGTAGCCACATAAGAGTGGACAGCCCGACCCATTTATAATTTTTCATTCGTGGGCGCACACATAGGTAGCGCCCCTACAGGCGAATGAAAAATTATAAATGGGGAAGCCCCAAAGATTAATTCAAGCCTGGATATTTGACTCGCACGTGATAATTACTCTTAAGGAGCTTT
>JAHDDN010000094.1 GCA_020629335.1 Chitinophagales bacterium
CGCCTTAGCGTAGTAGCAGACACATAGCCACATGAGAGCGGACAGCCCGACTGCTTTTTATTTTTTTCATTCTTTTGTAGGGGCGCTACCTATGTGTGCGCCCAAGAATGAAAAAAATAAAAAGCAGGAAGCCCCAAATTAACTATGAACAATGAATTATGAACGGAATAACTAAATTAAATTAGTTATTTGTGGATTATGGGTTTTGATATAGATTTAAATTAAAATTGAAATAAAGATGAATCAGCTAAATTGGCTTTTATTATTAATGTTGTTGAGTCCTTTGGTGCTTAGTGCTCAGGATGATACCTTGTTTACTTATGGAGATGATGGTGTGCCATTGGAGGAGTTTGTATATGTTTATGAGAAGAATAATTCTCAGGATAGTACGATTTATGAGCAGTCTTCGATAGATGAGTATTTGGATTTGTATATCAACTTTAAGTTGAAGGTGAAGGAGGCTGAGGCGCAGGGTTATGATACGATACAGTCGATTCAGAAGGAGTTGGGTACTTATCGCAAGCAGTTAGCGAGATCCTATTTGACGGATCGAAATATTACAGATAAGTTGGTTGATGAGGCGTATGAGCGTATGAAGTATGAGGTAAAAACGGCTCATATTTTGGTTAAGTTTGTGCCTACAGAGGATACGACACAGGCTTATAATAAGGCTATGGAGGTACGTAAGATGATTGAGAAGGGGGCTAATTTTTCGGATATGGCTAAGCAATTTTCGGGAGATCCATCGGTGAAGGATAATAATGGTGATTTGGGTTATATAACGGTTTTCCAGACGGTTTATCCATTTGAGAATGCGGTGTATAGTACGGCGGTTGGTGAGGTATCGCAGCCGGTGCGTACTCAGTTTGGTTATCATTTGGTGAAGGTAGATGATAAGCGTTTGGCCAGAGGTAAGGTTAAGGTAGCTCATTTATTGGTCAAGGTACCCAAAGGTACTAAAGATTCGAAGCCTTATATTATGCGTGCAGATTCTTTATATAGTTTATTAGAAGCGGGTAGTTCTTTTGAAGAGTTGGTAAAGGCCAACTCTGATGATAAGACGACTTCCGCTAAGGGAGGGGAGTTGCCTTGGTTTACGACTGGAAAGATGGTAGCTGAATTTGAGGAGGCTGCATTTGAATTGGAAAAAGTGGGTGATTATTCTAAGCCTATTCAGACGAGATTTGGTTATCACTTGATTAAGTTATTGGATAAGAAGCCTATTGGTACTGCTAAGGAGATGAGTGGTGAATTGAAGCGTAAATTGAAGAAGGATGAGCGTTCGAGTGTTTCTAAGGATGTATTTGTGAAGAAGTTAAAGAGTGAGTATAAGTATAAGGGGAATGCTTCTGCTTATGCTTCTTTGAATAAAATGGTTGATGCGACTGTTTTGAAAGGGAAGTGGAGAGCGCCTGATGCTTCTAAATTGAAGGCTACTTTATTTGAGATGGGCGGTAATAAGTATTCTCAGGCTGACTTTGCGACTTATTTGGAGCGATTCAAAATGGGTAGAGTGAAGGAGAAAGATGAATTAGTGGAAGTTGCTTATGATAGTTATGTGGAGAAGAAGGTATTAGAGATTGAGGAGAGTCGATTAGATGAGAAGTATCCAGACTTTAGACGCTTAATGCAAGAGTATAGGGATGGTATTTTACTTTTTGAGTTGACCGACAAAATGGTTTGGTCAAAAGCTTTATCTGATACGCTTGGTTTAGAGGCTTTTTATCAAAAAAATAGCAGTAATCATATGTGGGATAAGCGATTGGATGCAAAGGTATATGAGTGTGCGAATGCTAAATTGGCTAAGAAAGTACAGAAAAGTTTATCTAAAGGAGTATCTGTGGAGGAAATAGTAACTTCGTATACTGTTGATGGTAAGGAAAATGTCAGTGTAAGTGAGGGCTTATTTGAGAGAGGTCAGAACGAGTACATTGATAAAATTAAGTGGGAGAAAGGCGTCTCTAAAAACTATACTGATAAAGATGGGAAAGAGGTATTTGTGGTGGTGAATGAAGTGGTAGAACCGGCTCCGAAGAAATTGACAGAGGCCAGAGGCTATTTTGTTTCTGACTATCAAAAGCAATTAGAGGATGAGTGGATTGAAACATTGAGAAAAAAATATCCAGTCAGCATCAATAGAGAGACTTTGAAAAAGCTTTACGGTAGATCAAAGTAAAAAACATTGAGTCAGTACTTATATTTAATAATAGCTTTATTAATAGTTAGCTTTTGTGTAAGCTGTGGCTATTTTAATGAGGAGGCTAATGAAGATAGTGAGCCTATTGCTCGTGTTTATGATAAATATCTTTATCATAAGGACTTAGCAGGTCTGGTGCGAGAGGATATGGATGAGCAAGATAGTATGAAAATGGTGAATGGCTATATTGATAGTTGGATTCGAAAAAGTATCATACTTAAGAAAGCAGAGCGCTTCTTACCAGAAGAAAAAATGAATATCGATCGGCAAGTGAATGATTATAAAGAGTCCTTGTTGGTGCATACTTATGAACAAGAATGGATTAGGAGTAAGATGGATACAGTAGTGACAGATGCTCAAATTGCTGACTATTATGAGGAATTTAAGAATAACTTCCGTTTGAAGGATGATCTGGTTTATGGAACTTATATTATCCTTAAGAATGGGGCGCCTCAAATAGGAGAATTAACTGATAATTTAGAAGAGGAGGGGTTTTACTCTGACTTTGTTCAAGATTATTGTTATCAGTTTGCCACTGCCTTCTCCTTAGAACCAAATTGGTATCTATGGAGCGAATTTCGATCTAAAATACCATTGATTGAGAAAAGTAGCGCTGCTTATCAGCAATTATTTACAGATAATAATGAAGATAAGACTTACTTTGCCAGTATAGAAAAAAAGATAGCAGAGGGTAATATTGCCCCGATAGATTATGTCCGACCCGATATAAGCAAAATTCTCATTAACAAACGAAAAGTGCAATTAGTAAAGAATGTCAATACGCAAGCATACGAAGAAGCTGCTGCACTAAATGAAATTGAAATATTTAAGGGTGATTAGCGTTAGAAATACTGAAACAATAAATTATAAAATCCAATGAATAAGCTCCTTTTTTCGATTATTTTCTTACTTGTATCAGCGTCCTCCTTTGGACAGAAAGATTTATTAGTAGACAAGATAGCTGCTATAGTAGGTGATCGTATCATTTTGGAATCAGATATTGAAATTCAGTATCAACAGAGTATTGCACAAGGAGAAACAGGTGAAAATCTCCGCTGTGATATCTTAGAGCAACAATTAGTACAAAAAGTGCTTTATAATCAATCAGTCATTGATAGTGTATTTGTGACAGATGAGGAGGTAGAAGGCGAGCTTAATTCAAGATTTCAATACTATTTAGCGGTCTTAGGAAGTGAGGAGAAATTTGAGGAGTACTTTAAGAAATCAGTGGTCGAATTCAAAGATGATTTCCGAGAAGATGTGAAAGAGCAGTTGCAAGCCAGACGTATGCAAGGGCAAGTAATGAATGATGTCATTATCACACCATCAGAAGTGAAAGAGTATTTCCAAAGTATCCCAGTAGATAGCTTACCATATTTCAGTGCTGAAGTAGAAGTTGGTGAATTAAGCGTCAGGCCAAGTATATCCAAAGCGAAAAAGGAGGAGATGTATAAAAAGCTTCGAGATGTACGCCAACAAATATTAGATGGGGAAGACTTTAATCGTATGGCAGGTATACATTCAGATGAGCCAGGAGCATCTCAATCAGGAGGAAATTTAGGACTTAAGAAGCGAGGGGAGTTAGTACCTGAGTTTGAGGCAGCAGCCTATAAACTAAAAGCAGGTGAGATTTCTGATGTGGTAGAAACGGATTTTGGTTTTCATATCATCCAATTATTAGAAAGAAGAGGAGAAATGATCAATGCTCAGCATATATTAATGCGACCAGACTTTGATGAGGCAGATTATCAGGCAACGGCAGGCTTATTAGATAGCTTGCGGACAGAAATGATGAATGATACGCTTTCATTTGGTACGGCAGTTAAAGAATATTCAACCGATGAACAAGCAGTTTTGAATAATGGAATGCTTATAAATGCGGGCAATGCTAGTACAATTTTTGAATTAGATCAACTCGAACCTAATGTATATTTTGCTATTGATACACTTCAAGCAGGAGAGTTTACCAAACCATTTAAAGAAAAAGATCGTTTAGGGAGAGAGCAGTATAAGATTTTATACCTCAAATCTAAATCCAAACCACACCTGGCCAATTTAGAAGATGACTACTCAAAACTTCAAACAATAGCTGAAGCTCAAAAAAAACAAGTAGCCATGATCGATTGGCTAAAGAAACGAATCCCTCGTACTTACGTCAAAATTGATGAACAATATCACTCCTGTGGCAATATTAGTGATTTATGGCTGAATAGCTCTGCTAATCAGTAATTTTTGGTATGGGTATTGTTGTTCAAGTACTTATAAATTCGAAAGCCCGATTTTAGTCGAAAAAACTTAAAAAACACATCAATAAATGGTTCAATTTAATTCAGATAAAGAAGCAGTAGAAGGACTAGCACGGTCTTATAATAATTTAAAAAGCGAAATCAGCAAAGTTATTGTAGGCCAAGAAGAAGTGATCAATAAAATTCTCATTTCCATTTTTTGCGATGGTCATAGCCTTTTGGTTGGAGTTCCAGGATTGGCAAAAACCTTAATGGTTAAAACCATCTCAGAAGTATTAGACCTAAGTTTCAAAAGAATACAGTTTACACCTGATTTAATGCCTTCTGATATTACAGGAGCAGAAATCTTAGATGATAATCGAAAATTCCAATTCACAAAAGGACCCCTTTTCGCCAATATCGTTTTGGCGGATGAGATCAACCGTACTCCTCCTAAGACACAAGCAGCCCTCTTAGAGGCGATGCAAGAAAGATGTGTTACCGTAGCAGGTGTAGAGCATAAATTGCCGAAGCCATTCTTCGTATTAGCCACACAAAACCCTATTGAGCAAGAAGGTACTTATCCATTACCAGAAGCCCAGTTAGACCGTTTTATGTTTAATATTAAGTTGGGTTATCCAAGCTTCCAAGAGGAGGTTGATGTTGTTCGTAATACGACAGCTACTCGTGAAATAAGCCTTGATCATATTTTATCAGGTGAAGAAATCACCTTCTTTCAGCAGTTAGTACGTAAGATCCCAATAGCAGATAATGTATTAGAATATGCGGTTAAGTTAACTAGCCGCACACGTCCATTTGAAGAAAGTGGTGCAGCAATTGCCAAGAGTTACTTATCGTGGGGAGCAGGGCCAAGAGCCTCTCAATATTTAGTATTAGGAGCTAAGTGTCACGCAGCAGTTAACGGCAAATTCTCACCAGATATAGAAGATGTCAAAGCAGTATCAAAAGATATTCTAAGACACCGTATCGTGAAAAACTACAAAGCGGAAGCAGAAGGTATCTCTATCGAAAACATCATACAAGATATTCTATAGATAAATATTAAAAATGAATGAAGCTCCCATTAGACTGTGTGTTTGATGGGAGCTTTTTATTTGGGGCTTCCCATGCGCTCGTAGGGCGAAGTGCGCAGCACAAGCCAAATATTATGCATTCATCATTATTCATTTATCATTAAGCCGAAGGCGCATGGTCGGGCTGTCCGCTCTTATGTGGCTATGCCGCTCCTACTTCACTAAGTGCTGCTTGTCTGCCCTTCGGGCCAGCCATCGCATCACTAAGTTACGTAAATCGCAGCATGGCCGCCACATACCGCTTCCATCCCTAAGCCTTTTATTAGTATGTTAGTAGTAAGTATTGAGTAGTGAGATTTTTACTGTCCACCTTTTTTATGATGAAGCTGAAAATGAGTTCTTACTGCAAATAATTTGTAAGTCACTAACAAATGAATTAAATTAAAGCATGCCAGCATTACCAAAGCGCAAAATAGATATAGAAGACTTACCAACCTATTCCATTAAAGAATGGGAGCAGTGGGAAGGTAAGTGGGAATTAATAGAAGGAATTCCTTACGCTATGTCTCCAATGCCAAGCATAAAGCATCAAAAAATAAATGGACAATTATATCGACAATTTTCAGAAAGTTTAGATGATTGTAATAATTGTGAAGTATTCTTGCCGCTAAATTATAAAATAGACGAAAAGAATGTTTTACATCCAGATTTATTAGTGGTATGTAATCATCAGGAAGAAAAAATATATTTAGAAACGACTCCTTCCATAGTAGTAGAAATACTATCTCCATCTACTGCTCAAAAAGATTTAATTACTAAACCCAAAATTTATAGTAGGCAAGGAATCAAATACTATATCGTTATTGATCCTAAAAATGATCAAGTTGTCGTATATAAACTAGTCGATGGTAAGTATCAAACCCAATTAAAAACGTCTAAAGATAAATTTACATTTGATATCGACCAATGTCAATCGAAAATTGACTTTTCAAAAATCTGGTAATAAACTTAGATCAAGATGAAAACACACACACTAATTATTGTATTGCTATTACTTTTTACTACAGCTACTTTTGCTCAATCCAATTCCTCTCCCTCCAATACTCAGACAAGCCTCAACAAAGAAGACGCCACTGATAGTTTGAAAATATTATCATGGAATATTTATATGCTGCCTCGCTTTATTATGCAGACAGGCAAACTGCGTCGAGCAAGAGCCATAGGCCAAGAATTAAGAGATAGCGATTATGATGTGATCATCTTTCAAGAAGCCTTTCATGCAGGGACACGCCAGATTCTTAAAGGCTATCTAAAGAAAAATTTCCCCTACCGAGTTGGGCCAGCCAATAAAAAAATGGGCTTTGGTGTCAATAGTGGTGTTTGGATTTTTAGCAAGCACCCCATCAAAGAACATCATGTAGTAGAGTTTGATGATTGCTATGGTATAGTAGATTGTTGGGCAAGAAAAGGAGCGCTATTAGCAACAATTGATTATAATGGCAAGGAGGTACAAGTACTAGGTACCCATATGCAAGCCAGTGGTGCATCGGATGTAAGAGTGAAACAGTATAATCAAATAGCCAAAGATTTAATTGAACCTCACTCTAAGGAAGGAGTGCCATTATTTGCCTGTGGAGATTACAATATTTCCAATAAAAACACCTCTGTATACGAGGATATGTTAAAGACCTTAAATGTGGAGGATGGAGATTTGCTAAGTGAAGATAAGGCGACCAGCAACTCCAAGCTAAATGATATGAGTGGTTACCATCGTTATGGAGGAAGGGAAGAAGTCATAGACTACATATTCTATAAAGCCAATAAGATCAAAACAAGCTTCTTCTATAGAGGAGTCCCAAAGATCAAGCGCAGATGGAACAAAAAGCACGAAGATCTTTCGGACCACAATCCAGTAGAAGCGATTATTTTGTTTGAGGAGTAAAGTCAGAAGTAAAAAAAATCCCTCTCAATTTACATACAACAAATCAAGTACGTAAATTGAGAAGGATAGAGAATGTAAATTTATTTAAGAGTCGTTTCTTTTAGAAGCACTGTATTTCAGCAATACCAATCACACTAGCATTTTTTCGGTAAAGGTTATAATCATTGACAGTAACATGACCATTAAAGTCTACTTCCCAAGCTTGATATTGCAAAATATCATCTGGAGCAGTAATATAGTCATTGAAGTCAAATAAGGTCATGACACCATCGCCATTAAAATCACCCGCATACATTACAGCGGTGCTTCCGATTAACTCCATTTGAGGAGCAGTACCTGCGTAAGCCTGTCCTTGAGAAGTGCTAAAGTCAAAACTCGCACCACTAGTGACAGTCACCAAGGGCTGGCTCATCACGTCTAAATGCCCTCTATGCCTAACCACAATATAGTAATCACCTGATGGTACCGTGAATTTTAATTGTTGAGTTCCGTCAACGTCCCATACATTTCCATCTTTATCTAATAAAGCAGCTATAATTTCATCTGCTGGACAGTTTCGAGTAGAGCGTAGTTCTACTAATACCCAATCTACTATATCAGGGCCAATGCTCGTTACACTTTCCGTACCTGCATAATTCCAAGGAGTTACCCCATAAGGTTGTGAAAGAGGAATCAGGCCATTAGTATTTAGTCCAGTACTCATTTCCGTACCATCGAATGGGCCTTCCAAAATTACTTTTAATGCTAATTCTGCTGGTGCAGGTGGAGCCACACAAGCTGGATTTTCACAGAAAGTAGGATCAGGAATAGGGCTTGGCGTATTATAAGTAAAATCAACACTTGCTGTTAAGTAAGACTCAATCACACTATATTCTGGGCAATCATCCTTCAGCCAATAATTCAACCAAGGTAAAGTAATATCAGTTACGATAGTTTGTTGAGTGGTAAGATTGATGGCACTTAATCCAAGACAAGAGAAGCCTTCCCCTGCATAACATAATCCTGCGTCTCCACTTCCATCTGTAAATTGACAGTGAAAGCCTTCATCAATTTCCATATATACTTTACAAGCACTGGGAATATTATCATACATGTCAATTTGATTTCCATTAGGAGGAGACACACAGTCATTCTCCCCAGCAATCACCAATGATGGATTATTAATACTCGCCGCTGCACCAATCGCAGAAGTCGTTGTTTCTGCTGCTGCCAAAGTAATATTGGTGGTGATATTCGGATCGCCTGCTGCTGCTAAGAACGCACTTCCTCCACCCATAGAGTGGCCCATTACGGCGCTCGTACTCGCTATTTTATTAAAAAATGTAGAAGCTGAATTAGCTCCTTCAGCCTGTAAACCAGTAATAGCAAAGGCTAAATCCAATCCAAAGTCGGCATGATCTACCGAAAAGCCTGTATTGGTATTTGGTAAGGCAAAAATATAGCCTTCAGGTACTAATACATCTCGGATAAAGTCGTAAGCATTCACACTGATATTGAAGCCATGTCCAAAAGAAACGACAGGAAATACTTCGCCTGCCGCTCCAGCAATTGGCGTATTAGTGCCTGCTGAAGTGGCTGGATAATAGACCTCTATAGGAACATTAACCCCTCTTGCAGCGTCAAATAGGTTTAAGCTGGTTTCACCTATAGCATATTGAGCATTTACTTCTGTGAGTAAAAGTAAAGAAAGTAGTAGCAAGCTAAAACTGTAAAGAATCGTTTTCATTTTAGTTTTATTTTAGAAAGTATGTTTGTGATTTTACTTAATAGTCAATGAAATATAAGGATTTTTGTTCAGAATATAAGGCCTTTTTTAGACAAATTAGTTTTATTGTGATTTGTTGAATAATGATTTTTGATACATTGAGATTAATTTGCATTTATTTGGTGGGTGATTTTTTATTAGGGCGCATTTTTTAGGTATTGGGAATCAGGTAATGGGTATTGAGATTATCTTTCAGAAATAGGAGAAAGAACTTGAAATGTGATCTCTCGCCTAATAATGCAATACCAGCAATTTATTGACACCTATTATACCTGCTTGATTTTTTATTTGATAAAGATAAGTGCCGTTGGGTAAATTGGAGGTATTAATTTCTATTTGATTAGTATTAGGTGTTATATTGTAGCTAGCTATTTCTTGACCCATGATGTTAGTCATGATTAGTTCTGTTGCACCTGAATTCTCTCTAAACGATATGGTGGTGGATTGATTAGACGGGTTTGGGTAATTGGTGATAAACGAATTTGATTGTAAACCATTAACGCTATCTGGGCAGTCGGTAGTCAATTCGGTATCTACATCAGCACCTTCATTTCCACAAAGATTATGGACTCTAAAAACATAGTCTTGACACGCCAATAAATTACCTAGTATAATAGAATTGGTATAAATCGTATCTACATGTACTGAAATAAAGCCTTCATAAAGCTGAATTCGGTAAGCATCCGCTCCTTCAAATGCTTCCCAAGTAGCTGATAAGGTATTTTCTGTAACTTCAATATCTATTCCTTCTGGCTCGCTACATTCTACGCCTGCACTTATCGAAGCACAATGGGTATCCTCACAACCGTAAGGACTGGAGATCGTCAAGCAAAGATCATAAAATGCTGCGCCATAATACAAATGATAAGTGTTAAATATTTCGGTGCTGCTAGTGCCATCACCAAAATCCCAAAATAAGTCATAATCTCCCGTAGCACCATTAGACCAAGATTCATCAATTACAAAAAGAGTTTGATTAAAAATATCATAATCAAAAGCAGCATTGCAAGAAAAATTAAATTCCTCGCAATAAGTAGCACTACAGCCACCTAAAGCATTTACGGTCAAACACATTTCTTGGCCGTCAGCGATGCCTGCATCATAGGTGAAACTTTTTTCTTCGCTCACTATCAAGCTATCTAATGACCATTCGTAAGAACTGATATTAGCCTCAGAGATGGCTATCGCCTCAAAGTCAAAAATCCCAGCTTCCGCTTGATAGCTAAAATTGATTTCACAGTTTAATTCTATGCTTTGGCAATAAGTATCTTCACAGCCATTAGCACTCGTAATATTCAAGCAAATTTCTTGGCTATTTTCTATATTCAAATTGATGCTTTCCGAGCTGCCTACTGTTTCTTCATCTATTAGCCAACTAAAAGTATCGACCTCATTGCTACTTAAAGTATTGGCTATACAAATGATCTCATTTTCAGTATAAGTAATATTGAAATTAGCGTGACAATAATCTAAACTACTATCAATTAGCGCTACACTATAATCTTCTGTTTCTCCTATAGAATAAGCTCCACAAGCTGGTATAGATTCTTCGCTCGACATAACAATTCTCATACGAGTAGATGTTGAGGCAACTGAATTAGGCACACTAATATTTAGGGCAATAGCTGTTGTTGTAAACGCTGATTCACCGATTAATTCATTCTCGGAAAAAACGTAATCATTATTCCAATCTGCATAGACCCAAATCTTTTGCTCTAAAGTATCGCTTTCAAAATTTGGACTTACATTTAGTATTGTTTCTTCGCCTATAATAAGTGGTATCATCAGCGAGCTATAATCGCCATAGCCATTATCATTGATGCTTGTATTTTCAAAGCCATTGATACTGACATTTTCGATATAGGCGCTACCGTCTGATCCTGATGGACAATATTCATTATCACATTCCGTGATAATAGATTGAGGTGCGGAAGCAAAGCCTTCTACTCCTTCTTGACATTTGACGATTATTTGTACCCAATACTCTGTACAAGCACTAAGACTGGCATCTTGGATATTGACTACAGGGCCTAAAGTATTTTGAGAGACTAATAAATTGCCTGAACTATCAAACACCAAAGTCTCAAAAGCAAAAGAGGGGTCATCTTCTATCACACTTAAATTGATTTGGTTGAATCCATAGGATTCTAAACTAATAATCTCTGTATAAGGGCAAGTAGTTTGTATAAATTCGCAATATTGAGAACTACATTCTGTAGTACTTGTAATTGTCAGGCAAATTTCTTGGCCTGTTAATTCGTCTATAACTAAAGATGGGTTTTCTTCATTGCTCATGAACTCGCCATCTATGGTCCATTCATAACTGCTTAGCTCATCCAAACTTTGGCTGGTGTTTATACAATTGATTAAGCCTGTGCCTTGACCGATAAAATCAAATTCAGCTACACATCCATCTTCGCAATCGAAGGTAAATAATATTCTTGTCGGTAAGTTAAACCATGTTCCTCCTGGGCAATCGTTCATAACCTCTACTATATATTCTTCGCATTTATTTAAATCTGCTACCTCCATTATCACATATTGCTCTTCTGTAAAAGCATAGTATAATTCCTCTTCCGCTTGATTTAAGATTCGAATCTCTTGGCCAACATCCAGCTCTGTTCCATTAAAATGTATCATTATTCTATCATCCTCGCTAAATGTCGTAATATCTACTACTGGAATACAAGCCTCTCCAACCAATTCGCAATGGATAGCATTGCAGCCATCATCTGTAAATATTTCTAAGCATACTAAATGCTCAAAATCACTATCAGCTGGAAGATTGGCATCTTCTAATGTTATATTATTTCCAGTATAAGCAATTCCATCTACACTCCATTCAAAATCGCTTACTTCACTTTGTGTTGCTGCTATAGCTTTACAAGAAACACCATTCAAATAGGGATCATAGATAAACCTAACTTCACAACCACTTTCACAAAGAGCACTAGTATTAACAACAGGTGTATAATAACCCATTTGCGTTGCACAACTTGACCTTACTTTAACTTGATATACAGAACAGGGTATCATATTTGTATTCTCAAATGTATAAGATGTAGCAGCTACTTCATAGCCAGTTTGTGTCTGAGCAGATATTGGAATCAAAAGCCCCCCAAAATTCTGATAAAATTCATAAATATAAGAATTCGCCTCTGGCACCTCTTCAATCGTCACGGTCACTTCTCCAAATTCATTTTCTGTAATAGATAATATTTCGGGACTTGGGCATACTGGCTCTGGTAAGTCTACGATCTCACAAACCTCTACAGAGCAATCATCAATAGAGTATAATGTCACACAAACCTCTTGGCCATTTTCTACTATCAAAGCGACATTATCTTCATTAGAGACCCATACCCCATCTAGTGTAAATACATAACTATCGATATAGCTAGAAACCTGAGCAGAAGTTTGATAACTGATATAGTTATCACCAATCTGATTGCCAGTTAGGCTTATTTCACACCCAAAACATAAACTAACCACCTCAACCGTATCTGTTGGTTCGCTATAACCTACTCCTGATCCACAATAAGCAGCAACCACTATGCGAAAGGTATCACAAGGTGCAAACTGGGGCGAATCAAAAAGATATTCTCCTTCCAAAACTTCTTCATCCTTGACCAGATCATTATCTGTATCATATACTTCAATGATATAATAATCGGGTACTTCCTCTGCTAAATCAAAGGATACATTGATTTTATATAAGCTATCTGAATAGGCTTCTAAATTAGTCGGTGGGGCACAATATGGATCTTCTCCTAAGTCCATACACCATTCGCTTTCACAGCCATCAGCCGTCGTAATTTGTAAGCAAACTTCACTTTGTGAAGATAGTCCTGCATAGAAGGAAGCGTCTTCACTTTCTAAATTTCCATTGATAGTCCATTGGTAAGTCAATATGTCAGACTGTGCAAAAGAAGCGTCTTCTAATATATAGATAGTGCCTGCATCATTTTCATAATTAAAGAAAGCAGTACAAGTCTGCATTTCTATCGTCTGACAACTTTCTTGCTCACAAAGATCACTGGTCAATATCGTGAGACAAACTTCATAATCACCTATTCCTGCATAAGTATAGGACAAACTATCTTCCAATCCGCCTGTCAGCTCCTCTCCATCTCCGAAAGTCCAACTGACAAAATCAATTGTCTCACCATCTGCTGCAGTGGATGTATTAGTAAAAATTAGGGTTGTTCCGTTTTGTTGATATTCAAAAGCGGATTCACATTGAGACCATAAATTGCTTGTTGTGAATAGGAGTATGATTAGTGTTATGATTGTTTTCATGGGAGTGAGGGTTTATTTTAGATTGAAAAAAATGTCCCGCAAATTGTAGGTTATAGGTAGCGACAAGGCATGCCTTATCGCTACCTATTGTACATTAATTGTTATTGTTGATAGCGATTGTTATGTACTTCTATTTGTCATTAATTAGGTCGTGCCCTGCGCTCGTATAAGCGAGTGCACAGCACGAGCCAAATTAAATCGTAATTCGTCATTAAAATGCGCAGGTCGTGCTGTACGCTCTTATGTGGCTATTCAGTGCTATTTCGCTAAGTGCTGCTTCTCTGCCCTATCGGGCCAGCCATCGCATTACTAAGCTACATTAGCGCCTTCATCTATGCCACATACCGTTACTATCCCTCACGCAATTTAATTGTAGATTTTACCTTTTGAAAAAGAAGATACCAATAATAAATTAGATAATTATAGAGCAATTAATATGAAAAACCCCAATCTTGTTGCTGTATATTAATACTATTTTCTAATTTATCAATAAAAATATAATTTCCATCTTTTATCGAAAGATCTCTTTCATAAATTCTGTTATTCAAATTAATCCTTAAATGAAGTTTTCCTTTAATTACATTAAGTAACAAAGTGTTATCCTGATTTAAGTTACATTTTGATGAGATTAATTTATAACTGTTTTTTTGCTTTGTTGCCTTAATAAAAATATTTTGACCTGTTAATCCATGTGCAAGATCGCTATTTATTAAGCAATTGTCCATTATCAAAACTTCTTCTAAGAATAACGATATAGTATCATTAATAAAATGATCAGCAAAAATAATGTTTACATACTTATCCTCTTTTTCGATAAAATGATTGCCTTCGTCGTTATTTGCCATCTTAGAAAGACTAAAACATGAAGATAAAAACATACAAATTAATATTATATTTTTCATATACTATGTTTTTTATTTGCTAAATCGATATCTAATATCTAACATTTGTCTTTCAGTCATGATAAGACCCGCATTCTTTCTTCTTGTTTGATGCATCAAATTTCCATCTAAAGTATTTTCTGGCGGATGTCCTTTGTGTCCCGCAACATGACCAAATTCATGAGCTGCTGTTCGTTCTAACGTTGGACGACCTGTAGAAGTTTTACCAGTACCCGCATACTCTCCTGTTGTAGCAGGCATTCCCTCTTCTATAATTTTTTCATTCAACCAAACTTGTTTACTATCAAAATCTGCCGTTCCTGCACTCGACGCTCTAGACCCATCTGGTTTTATTTGATCATTAAGTAACTCTTCGCTCCCATTTGGCATAATCCTAAACATATGATCATCACTTTTAATTTGCTTTTCATTTTTTACCACTTTAAGACGAATATTAACTTTAGCCTTAATAGTAGTTCCGTCTATTGAATATGATTCTTTAATCTGCCGAGATATCCTTTTTTTAAAACTTCGCATCTCTTTTCTACTATAATTATTTTCTGTTTTATCAATTAGAACCGCTTTTACATTTATATGGGTTACGTCTTTTTTTTGAACAACTTCAATATCTCTCCCATCAGGATCTATATATATCAACGGATTATTAGCCACATAATTATATGGACTCATAGGAGCATACTTTTCCGCCAAAGGATCAACACTCCACCATCTCCCTACTTGCGGGTCATACCATCTGGCACCATAGTCATTCTAGTTGAGATCAAACTCTGCGTGATGTTCTTTACCATTGTATTGATAGGCATTACGTGGTGAAGTAAAGGTAGGGCTTATTCCACTCATTGTCAAGCCGAAGGGGTAGTAGTGTTTTTCTTGTTGGAGGTAAAGGCCAGTGGGTTTTTGGGGTGAGAAATTGGCTTAGGGATGGAAGCGGTATGTGGCGGCCATGCTGCGACTTACGGCGCTTAGTGATGCGCAGGCTCCAATAAGAGACAAGCAGCACTTA
>JAHDDN010000095.1 GCA_020629335.1 Chitinophagales bacterium
GAATAACTGGTAAACTGATGAACTGAATAACTGGTAAACTGATGAACTGATGAACGAACAGTTAGTGGAAATTTACCCACCGACAAATTTTATTTATTTTAATATTTAGTTATTTGGTCCAGGCGAATAGGTTTAGTTTACCATTGTTATTAGCTGCTAAGATGGCGGGGCGATTAGCAGCTAATTTGAAAAGGGCTAGTTTTTTCAAATTATTAGGCAGAAAGATTCCGCTTTCTTTTGTTGTTTGAGGGCTAAATGTTCCATTTCCGTTACCTTTAAGAAATAGCCCTTTGCCGGCATCGTAAGCAGGGGTTTCGACTTCTGTATCATACATATTACCGCCGATTACAAGGTCGAGTTGTCCGTCTTTATCAAAATCAAGGATGACCATGCCTTTGATGGGGCTTATTTGTGCTTCATTAGGTAGGGCATGTTTTTCAAATGCACCATTTCCTTTATTTTCTAGGTAGATACTGGAGAAGTCACTTACTTCAAAGTGTACTGCGTCTTCCAGATTTTGTTTTCCATAAATATCCGTGAGGGTTGAACTTGCAAAATCTGCATAGGATGGAAACTTCTCGGCTAAGAAGGGCATTTGTTCGGTGGAGCATTCTTTACCTCTGACTGGTGCCAATTCTCCTTTGTACTCTTTGCTGAGTACGATATCGAGGGAGCCATTATCGTCAAAATCGTTGGCAAAAATGTTGAGTGGTTTTCCTTTTTTGGGTTGAAATTTATTATTTAGTCCGAGATTTCCGACAATAAAATCCTCATCTCCGTCATTATCAAAATCTCCTTTGTCAATGCTATACCACCAGCCATTGGAGTCTGTCAGACCGTAGTCATTCGTTACATTTTTGAAGCCTGATTTAGTGTTTAGGAAGCAAGTTATGGGCATCCATTCTCCGACGACTATTAAGTCTTGAAGACCATCTTTATTAAGGTCTGACCAAGTAGCGGAAGTCACCATTCCTATATTTTGTAAATCGGACGCTAGTTGGGCGGTTGCGTCTTTAAATTTACCCTTCTCGTTAATCAGCAGGTAAGATTTTGGGCTTAAAGGATATTTGCCTGGCGTATTACGACCACCTATGAATAAGTCCAGATCGCCATCAGCATCCCAATCGCTAACTTCCACGCAGGCTGTGCTAGTAATCATTTTGGGTAGCGCATTGGCGCTTTTTTTGAAGTTTCCATCTCCTGTATTTAGGTAAAGTCTATCTTGTAAAAGGGGGGAATTTTCTTTGAAATCGCCTCCACCTCCACTTGCTACGTATAGGTCGAGATCGCCGTCTTTATCTGCATCAAAAAATAGGGCTGCTAAGTCCTCTGAGGCTTTATCTTTTTCAAAGGCAGGCTGCTTAGATTTGTTTAATCCTTGGGCGGTTTGTAGGTATAACTCTCCTGATTGGCCTTTTGCTCCACCGACATAGAAATCATCTAGGCCATCGGCATTTATATCTCCGACACAGAGGCTTGGGCCTAGTGTGGATTGTTTATGGGGTAATAATATTTCTTTTTCAAAATCATTGAATTTATTTTCTTGGTGTTTATAGTTTAGTCCTGCTGCTTGCGGAGCGATATCCATGAACCAAGGACTTGTGTTATTAGAGGGCGCTGTTTGGCTGCCTATTTTTTGTTTATCGACTACTATCCTTTGATTAATTGTAGGATTTGTGATAGTGCTCATTGTGCCATCGGGCCAATAAATTTCCACTTTATCTATGTTATCTGTTTTTCCTAGTCCAAAATGAGCCAGTGCTTGCATATCAGATAAATAGCCTCTCACAAATGTATATTCTAGTAGTTGGATATTATCTTCGGCATAGAGTTTTACTTTGGCATTTAAGGCTTTAGCTGAGCTTTTGCCATCGGTGAGTGTTAATTGTAAATAATTGGCTTTGTTTGTTTCTCTGGTATTATTGCGATAAACAAAAGCTTTGCTATCGAGATTATTGACAACTAAATCCAGATCGCCGTCATTGTCTAAATCGCCATAGGCTGCTCCATTTGAAAAGGAGGGTTCAGTGAATCCCCAATTATTAGACTTGTCTTCAAACTTTAGATTTCCATTATTTTGGTAAATATAGTTTTTAAGGGGAACGGAGTTGGCTGTATTTAAATGTTTGAAGTATGCATTGCTTGTTTTTCCTTCTTTTTTATAGACTTCGTTTAACTGCCTAAGCCAATCTTGATCTTTAGTATCTCTTTTGAAGCCATTCGTTACGATAAAATCTTTTTTTGCATCATTATCCATATCTACTAGTAGCGCAGCCCAGCTCCAATCTGTTTTGGCGACTCCAGCTAGGTGAGCAATTTCGCTCAAATTAGCTTTACCTCTATTTAGGCTTAGGGTATTAAACATATATTGAGGTACTTGTTTTTTCTCTTCGACCAGGATAGAGAAGAGTTTGACATTCATTGACTCCATGAGAGTTTTACTTCGAAAATGGTCTGAGGGTGTCATATCCACTACTGCTAAATCTATTAAGCCATCATTATTGAAGTCGGCGGCATCGCATCCCATTGAATAGAAGGATGTATGCGAAGCTTTCGTTTTTACATTTTCTACAAAGGTTCCATTTCCTTGATTGACGAAATAGAAGTCGGGTACGAAATAATCGTTGGCAACGTATATATCAGTCGCTCCATCATTATTTAGGTCAGTCAGGGAGAGTCCAAGTCCAAAGCCAGGGCGAAAGATTCCCGCTTCTTTGCTGATATCTTTAAATTTTCCATTGCCTTCATTTCTATAGAGCGTACTACAAGATTTTTTGTATACTTCAGGACTTTGCTCTGTTAGTACATCTTCCCAATTCTTTTTACCTGTTTTGGCGTATTTAAAGAGGGAATGGTTCATGACAAATAGGTCGAGGTCTCCATCTTTATCCATATCAAAAAAGCCTGCTTGAGAGGAGTGCGATTTATCATCGAGGCCGTATTTTGCTGCTTGTTCTGTAAAAGTTAAGTTTCCATTATTGATAAACAGTTGATTGGCTAGTTTATCGTCTGTGTGTTCAGGGCCGGAATTACAAACATAGATATCGAGGAATCCATCCTCATTAATATCTGCCATGCTTACCCCAGTGGACCATTTCTTAGTGATAATTCCAGCCTTTTTACTGATGTCTTCAAATTCGAAATTACCTTTATTCAGATAGAGTCTATTAGAAGCATCGCTTCCTGTAAAAAAGACATCTGCTAAACCGTCATTATTAATATCTCCTATAGCTACTCCACTCCCATTATACATATAATCATAATGGCCTAAATGCCTATTCGCGTCCTCTTGGACAGTATTCATAAAGTGGATCTTAGTTTGAGAAGGGTTTAATTGTGAAAATAAAGCATCCCCACTGGTGGTGGATACAGCTTCTATATTATTTGCTTGCTTGGTCTTATTTTCTTGTTTGGGGTCTTCGGCACAAGAGAATAGCAAAAGTAAAATTCCCATTCCAAGTAAGCTCTTATAATTCTTTATCATAATGTTGCTAAGCATAAGTCTCAGTTAATAGAAATAATTACTAATTTACGTAAAATATTTAAATAAATCATTTTTATTAGCCAATGATATAAAAATCATAATGAGAGCTTTACACGAATTAATAAGGCATAGAAAAAGGACTCATTTTATTTTAAATACTTATAGTATACAAAGAAGGCATCTAATAATTATTAATACATTGAAGCTTAGTTTTTTTATTAGTATAATATCTTTTTTTGATGAGAAATTAATTAAGTAGTAATTTTATTTTTGTATATTGTTGTCAAAGTTTAAACATAGACATGATACCCCCAAAGACAGTTGAAGAGATAAAGGAGGCTAGCCAAGTGGAAGAGGTGGTTAGTGAATTTGTATCGCTTAAGAAGCGTGGTGCAAATATGATTGGGTTGTGTCCATTTCACAATGAGAAGACTCCTTCTTTTTATGTATCACCTACAAAGGGTCTTTATAAATGTTTTGGTTGTGGAAAAGCGGGTAATGCCATTGGTTTTTTGATGGAGCATGAACAGTTTACCTATCCCGAGGCATTGCGATATTTAGCTAAGAAGTACTCTATTCCTATAGAGGAGATTCATGATGAGGAGGGGAAGCAGAAAAAGCTATTGCATGATAGTTTGTATATCGTGATGCAATTTGCGAATGATTACTTCATTAATAATCTATGGGAACGGCCTGAGGGTAGGAATATTGGTTTGAGTTATTTTAAGGAGCGTGGATTTAGGGAAGATACCGTGAAGGAATTTGAGTTAGGCTTTAGCTTAGATAGCTATGATCATTTTTTGAATTTGGCTAAGGCGAAGGGTTACCAGGTGGATTATTTGAAGCGTTTGGGTTTAGTGAAGGAAAAAAACGAAAGAGTTTATGATTTTTTTAGGGACAGGGTGATGTTTCCTATTCATAACTTATCAGGTAAAGTGATTGCGTTTGGAGCAAGAACTTTAAAGAAGGATAAGAAGATTCCCAAATATTTAAATTCGCCTGAAACAGACATTTATGTAAAGAGTAAAGTACTCTATGGCATTTATCAGGCGAGACGTGCGATTAATCAGGAGGATAATTGTTATTTAGTGGAGGGCTATACGGATGTTATTTCTATGCATCAGGCTGGTATTAAGAATGTGGTGGCTTCGTCAGGTACTTCTTTGACGGTGGATCAAATTCGATTGATTAAGCGCTATACGCCTAATGTACATATTTTGTATGATGGAGATGCAGCTGGTGTAAAGGCTGCTTTGCGTGGGTTGGATTTAGTATTAGAACAGGGGATGAATGTGAAGGTAGTTTTATTGCCTGATGGGGAAGATCCTGATTCATTTGTGCAGTCGCAGGGACTTAGTGGATTTAATGCTTATGTGGCGGAGCAGGCGAAGGATTTTATTCTTTTTAAGACACATTTGCTTTTGGAGGAGGCAGGGGAAGACCCTGTTAAGAAAGCTGGATTGATTAAAAATATCGTGGAAAGTATTGCTCGTATTCCTGATCCGATTAAGCGTGCATTGTATATACGTGAGTGTAGCCAATTACTAAATATTCAGGAGGCGATTATTATTCGGGAGAGTAATAAGATGCGGACTAAAAGTATTCGACAGCAAGAGGCTAAGGAAATTGCTTCTACACCTAAAGAACCTGATACTGAGAGTAAATTATCAAACTATATTGATTCAGAAAAACTTGTTGATAAATTTAATGCTTTAAATAATACCGAAAAATATATTATTAGATTATTACTTAAGTTTGGGACACATGAATTAGAAGAGGGTATTTTAGTGGCAGACTACATTATAAGTGAAATATCTCAATTTGAATTTACTAATCCAGAATACATTAAAATAATAGAAATATTTAAGTTTCAAGTTGAAAATAATAATGTACAAGATGAAATATTTTTTTATAATAACGATAATGATGACATAAGAGATACTTCTATAAAGAGTACAAGTTCTCAATTTTTTCTAAGTGAAAACTGGAAAAAACATTTGATTTTTCCACCAAGCGAAAGCGATGATGATAAAATTGAAAAAGCTTCATTTGATTTAATTAATCGCTATATTAGCTTGTATTTAAAAAACATAAATTCTGAAGAACTAGCTAAAATGAAATTATTACAAAAATCCAATGATAAGGATAAATATGAAAAAATAACTTCGTCTCAATTAAAAATCATGCAAATAAATAAATGGAAATCAGATTTAGCCAAACGATTTGGAACTGTAATATTGTGGTAATCTGATAAACATGTGGTTTCTTTTTTATCGGTAAAGAAGATTAAAAAAATATTAAGTTCTATGTTATCCGAAACTTTAGGCGATAGATCCCTGTGCGCCTTTGGCGCTCGGGATGACAGTTTTTTGAAAAGAGAATAATACTAATAACCGTAAACATGCTAAATAATTCTAATGAGGGAAGTCGATGATTTATATGAACTGGTTCATTCACTGGATCGAAATGAGCAACGATATTTTAAAATGTTTCTAAATCGAGTGGAACGAAAAAACACTCGCAATGCAGAAATATTGTATGATATTATTAAGAGGCAAAAAGAATATAATGCTGATAAGATTATAGCGGCACTTAAGAAAAAGGGAGTTAATAGTTCTATTAATTATGAGCGCCATCAATTATTTAATCAGCTATTAGATTTTTTGACTTTTTATCATCGCAATAATGATTTTAGAACTCAGCTCAACAATATGCTTTCTCAGATTGACATATTATACCAGAAAGAGCTATTTTCATTAGCTGAAAAAATCACCAAAAAAGGCTTAGACTTAAGTATCGAAAAAAAATTGAAGTCTTATACTTATAAGTTCTGCTTTAAGTGGTTAGATATTATTGAAGCAGGATATGAATATGATGCTAAAAAATGGGAATCCGCTATTCAGCAATTGGAAAAGTATGCGAATGATTATTTCTCAGAGTTAAACTATAGTTTGCTCTATAAAAGAGTTTATCAGCTAGCTATCAGTGAAAAATTAAATGACAATAGCAAAGCTAAGTATATGTTAGAGCCAATAATTAGCTCTAAGTATTTTCAAGAAGAATCGCTTGCCAGTACTTTCTACGCCAAAGATTATCTATATACTACCAAGTCGGTCTATTATCAAGCTATTAATAAAACAGATCAAGCTTTAGAGTATCTAGATAAGAATATCAATTTGTATGAAGATAATCCTGAAATATTGCTCTTAAATATTGAAAATTATATTTCTTGCTATTTTAGCTACTTATTGACCCTTAATGATAATCTGAAATTTGAGCAATCTTGTGAACTTCTACAGGAATCTGTGTCGTTTCCTGCAAAATACAAGGAGGTCTTTAATGATATGCAGTTATCTTTTTTTTATACTTGCTTTTATAGCTCTAATATCAATACATTTGTTCAATCTAAAAATTATGACTTAGCTTACCATTTTATTGCTAAACATAAAGAAGAAATTAATACTTACATCTTAGGTAATTATGAAGAAAGACGTAAGTCTTACTATACAGAATATATAGAAACCCTATTTGCAATTGGTAAATATAATGAAATGCATGACATTTATAACCAATTCATAGAAGACATAAATTTAAAGCAGTATAGCCAATCGCATTTCTATTGTAAGTTATACTATATTTTAAGCCTCCATGAATCAGACCAAAAGGAAATATTAATGCCTCAATTTGACTCGATTTACTATTTAAGTCGAACACAAAAGATAGAGGGGCCTTTTGAAAAAATCTGTCTTCAAATAATCAGAAAAATAAGTGCTCCTATGAGTAATAAAGCACTTCAGGAATTTTGTCAAAAAAGTCTAACAAGGTTAGCAGAAATAGATCCCAAATACCTGAGCATCAATGGTGATTTGCTAAAATTTTGGTTAATGAGTAAAGCAGAGAGTAAAAACCTATCCAATATTATCAAAAAGCATAAGTATCCACTGTCTGGCTTTGAAGAAATATTTGATTAAATTTGGGACAACAAAGTATTTATCGTACTTTGAATCGTTGAATTCGTTTAAAGTTTTTCTGCTGGCTTATAAAATGGCTATTTTTCCGTACTTCTGCGTTATTTTATCGGCCCGTAGCGCTGCTATGCACCTCAAAAATGCCTTGAATTACGAAAAAATAGCTCATTTTCAGCTTCACCATAAAACTTTAAATGAGTTCTATGTTTCACAAAAAAAGCTAAACTAGTTTTTTTTCTTGCAATAGCCTGACTAATACTCTAACTTAGCGTCATAATTAAGATTTTACTTATCCCCACCACCTAAGTAATTGCCTTATTTATAAGGCTTAATGCTCACTTATACCAATCTATATAATATCATCAATAGCCTTCACATATAGGCCATTGTTATTGGTAATTTGGTATTTTTATTGCAGATGTTTATTGAACTCGTTTTAAGTTTTTCTACTGGCTTAGAAAATCGCTACTTTTCCACATTTCTGCCTTATTTTTTAGGCCCATAGCCCTGCTATGAACCGAAAAAATGCCTTGAACTACGAAAAATTAGCTGATCCTTACAGGACAGGCTTTCAGCTTCACTAGAAAACTTTAAATGAGTTCATCAAAAACGAGTTCATTTACAAAAACTTAAAACTATGTCACAATTTATGATGATTTTCAGACACGAACCTAATCCTAACTATAATCCTAGTCCTGAAGAAATGCAAGAAGGTCTAAAGCATTGGCAAGATTGGATGGGTGGAATTGCTGCACAAGGAAAATTTGTGGGCACCAATCAATTAGGATTTCAAGGTAAGACCTTACAAGCAAATAATGTAGTTACTGACGGGCCTTATGCGGAAGTAAAGGAAATAGTAGGGGGTTATGTGATCGTGAAGGCCGACGATATCGACCAAGCCATCGAGTTAGCTAAAGGATGCCCAATATTCCATTATGGTGGCCATGTAGAGGTCAGAGATATTATGGAAATACCGAGCTAAATGATAGTGGGGACCTTGCAGTGCAACGTCCGTACGGGATATGGCTTTTTAATATTTAGCATTTCCCCAATTTAAAAAGCGTGAGGGATGGAAGCGGTATGGGGCGTTTATGCAGCGACCTACGGCGCTTAGTGATGCGCAGGCTCCTTAGAGACAAGCAGCACTTAGCAGAGTAGGAGCAGCATAGCCACATAAGAACGGACAGCCCGACTGCTGCGCTTCGCTTGCAATGCGTAATGCATAATGATGAATGCATAATATGTTGGCTCGTGCTGCGCACTTCGCTTTTACAAGCGCAGCGGGAAGCCCCAAATTTAGATAATTGTCTATTTGTATATTGCTTAATTTCTTCATCAGTTTATAGTCCTCCACGTCAGGATTTGTGAAAAGTTGATGAAGCTATTTTTTTGACTCGCAAGGCGAAAAACGAAGGCAACGCATCGCGTTGGTGAGGCTTTTTAACGCAGCGAGGCGAGAAAATAGCCAATCAAAATTCACAAATTTCGACGTGGTGGACTATATAATATTATTAGGGCGGCAAGTCGTCCTAATGATAAATATATAATCGCTATTTGTAGGATTTGGGCGGCGAGCCATTACTAATTAACTATTTGGGCGGCTATATCCTGCTTTCCGCTCTTATGTGGCTATGCTACTCCTACTCTGCTAAGTGCTGCTTGTCTCTTATTGGAGCCTGCGCATCACTAAGCGTCGTAAGTCGCAGCATTGACGCCACATACCGCTTCTATCAGGGCCGCATTCTTACCATCCTGAAGAGGTGGATTTGATGATATTTAAGGGTTTTTCATCATTTTACCATTTGCTTTGCCCATTCATTATCTTTTTTTAAGAGATTTCGCAGGGAATGTTTGATGATCCATTTTCTTTCTTTGCTGATATCTTCAGTTCCTTTCCATTCTTCTAATAATGATTGGGCTATTTCAAAGTTATCCTTTAAGATATCATTGATACAGTTCGCAACTGATTTTTGAACATATTTAGAGCTATCGTCTTTTAAGTTATTCAAAATCGGCAGAATAAGTTCAGGATTTTCTATAAACATATCTAACTTTGATGCCCAAGGAAGTCTTGGTCTAACTCCTTCACTGGCCAATCTTCTGATATGTCTATTCTTAGCTTTAGACCATTTTAGCATACGTTTCAAAGTCTTTTTTGGTGCTTTTTCTATAAAGGGCCGAATGGTATACTCTCCAGTATTTCGCTTGGTGATCTCTTCTATGGCTTTCATAGAAATATCGTGATTTTTCAAGCCATATTTCTCGACATATTTAGCAATAGGCATGATCCAATAAAAATTGGTAAACATACCCGTTTCTTCTTCATTCTCTGGCCCTAAGGTTTGCATCAATAAATGGAGTCCTTTTTCGTAGTCTTCTCCCAAGTACTTATAAAGCTCATCTGCAATGGCCTCTACCCTATCTTTCAGTTCTAAATCAGGTACTTTTTTATCGACTGCTTGAATGAATTGCTTCTTTGCAAAATCTGGTTTAACTTCGATAATATTATTTGCTAATAATTTTGCTAAGTCTTTATCAAACCAGAGTTTTAGTTTTTTAAATGCCATGATTTATTGGTATTTAGTAGTGATTTTAACTTAAATTATTTTCTTTTTTATACTCCTCAAAATAGTCCAGCATCTTTATTCTTAAAACATTTATCAATTTAGTCCCAATAAAGTAATCAAAGTATTTAAAGATAAAGGTGTAATACAAACTCATTTCATGGTCTTCATAAGTTCCATGAACGATTCTATCAAATATTACTTCTAAGCTTCCCTTAAATCTTGGTTCATTCAAATGATCTAAAAATCTACTAAAGCTTAAGGTTATTTCATTTAAAATGTCTTTTCTAATCTTTATTCTTTTTCTTCTTAAGTCTCTTCTGTTTAATTTAAATACAGCTATTGTTTCTTCTCCAAAATCTGTTCTGTCTCGCATTCTACCATTTCTATCGAATATAAAATGCCTTGCAACATGATTATCAGTTTCAGGATTTACTAACAATGGATTTTCGATTAAATTTAACCAGTTTATATCATAAGGTAAAAAAGGGTGAATATTTTGAGTATTTATATGCTTACTTACTCTGTTTCCCTTTATTGGAAACTTATTATGTTTACTTCTATTACAACTTGAACACAAAGGAATGAGATTTGACCATTCATAGGCTAACCAATAATAACCCGGATTATTATATTGAGTATGGGTTTTATTATCTCTAGCTTTTTTAGGTCGGAAATGATCTACTTGTAACTCAATGCCTCTATCTCTTTCGCAAGCTGCACATTTATTCTTATATAATTTTGTTAATTCTTCAATAGTTGTATCCCTATAACATTTACTATCTGCTTTATGAGCATTTTGGGTGATTAAAATATCGGCTTTTATAGTATCCCACTTTGCATCCATTAAGCCTATCGGCGGATTATTCAAGTCTTTTGTTCTTGAAACCATTTATTTATCTGTATTAAAAAGGTCTTCAGGAAAAAGGCTTTCATCAAGATTTCGTAATCTTTCTTTGGCTTTTTCTAATTCCTCAATTTCATTATAATCGTCTTCTGTTCTAATTGCATCAATATCAGGATTATTGCTAGATTCAATTTCAGACAGGTCAAAGATATCGGATGTAAAGACGGCATTAGGTAATAAATATTTCATATCTCGCTCCAACTTCTTTAATCTTTTAATCATAATCCCATCGTCATTTGTTTGTTCAACTTTAAGAAAAATTGACTGTTCAGGCGCACCTAATAATGGGATTGGACTATGTGTAGAAGCGATAAATTGAACATTAGGAAAGTATTTACTTAATACGCTTGGTATTTGTTTTTGCCATCGAGGATGAAGGTGTAATTCTATTTCATCTATAAGTACAATTCCTACTAATTCATTAGGGTTTTTAATTTCTGGCTGAGTTATAAATAGTTGAATTACCAAATCTCCGATTACACCTATTAATGCTTTATATCCAGAGCCTAATAATTCTTTTTTCACTCCTGATTGTGGATTGCCATTTTGGTCTTTTTCAAAATAAAGTACTGTTTCTTCTGTTTCATTAATTGCTATATCATGTAAGCCAAGCAGATCAATTAGAAGCTCTTTAGTCCAAGTAAATCTGGTAAGAAATTTTTCTCGATCTTCATCGGAGATATTGCGTAGTTCTGATTTTAATTTCCATTTAATCATTTCGAATTCAATATTCCTTAAAATCGTTCTTTCTTTGAATAATCTATCAACACCCGTATTCCCAGCACTTAGTTCTTGTTGAGAAATTTCTGCTAAAGTTTCCAATCGGCTGGAGCCATAACAAGTAAGAAATAAAAAATTACTATTTCTCTCAAAATTTACTTCGCCAGAATCTTTTAATTGTACACCGAAAGTATCATCAGTATTTAATATAATTTTAGAAGTCATTTGAGGTCCTGAATTGGCGATAGTATCATTAATAATGTTGTCTATTGGATTTAAAGAGGTAGCAATAGCTTGAAGAAATACTGTTTTGCCAAATCCGTTTTCTCCTGTAATAAAGATCCATTTAGATTCAGGCAAATCATTTAATTCGACTCTCTTGATTTTTTTAAAATTATTGATATAAATTGATTTCAAACAAAACATACATTTTCTTCTTTTATGATAACATGATTATCCAAACTAATACTACTTCAAATTTAAGAAATACTATTGTATTAATTCTTTTTATACTGATAAAATTATTTTCAGTAGCAATATGCGGCCCTGATGGCAGCGGTATGTGGCTTTTTTTGTATTGAGTACAGGGTATTGGGTAGTGAGAAAATTATATAAAATGCAATTTCATCCCCTCATGAGAGGCTTTGAACCCTAATTTCTCATAAAATCGGATCGCATCTGGCCTTTTCTTATCGGAGGTTAATTGTAGGAGGTGTGCGCCTCTTTCTTTGGCTCCTTCTATGGCCCAAAGAAACAATTTTTCACCTATACCTTTTCCTCTTTGATCATCTCTAATTCGTACGGCTTCTATTTGAGCTCTGATTCCGCCTTGATAGGTTAGGTACTGAATAAAGGAGAGTTGAAGCGTACCAATTATTGCTTGTTCTTCATTCTCTATGACCATTAATTCTTGATTGGGATCATTATTGATTTGTTCAAAAGCTTGATAATATTTTTCGGGCAATGGGTCTTTGAAGTCTTCCCTTAATTTACCTAATTTATCATTGGCAATCATCTGAACGATCTCAAATACATCTTCTTTTGTCGCTTTTCTGAAGTTCATATTTTTTAAGTTTAGGGTTATTGGATGAATGAATTGCTACCCATTAAACTCCTTCGGATATTCAAGCATTCCAGTTACACTCCTTATATTCATAATCTACATTTTATGCTTCTGCTAATTCTTTTAATTTTTGATTCATCGTTTCAAATCCTGCTTTGGTATCTCGATCTAACTTTTTGCTGAATGGTCCGACTAATAAACCATTGAAGATCTCTTCATGCTTAAAAGTAATCGTGCCATCCTGATTATCTTCGATGACAAAACTATGCTCACCATCAAAGATAATGATACCCCCGAATATAGCAATAATTAAGCATTTCTTGAGAATTACAAGCTTGCAAAAAATGAGAAACCAAGCCCAAAGCACCTAAATTTGAAGTGTGAAAAGCAAAAATTCATTAACTCTAAAATTAATTCAAGATGAAAAACAAGAAAACTTATTATCAAATTATCTTAGATCGTTCGGGATCTATGAGCGACTGTATTGATGTAACGATTAGCGGATTCAACGAGCAATTACAATTGATCAAGAAAATGAAGCAGAAATTTCCCGAGCAAGAATTTGTGATCTCCTTGGCTACTTTTAATCAAGAGGTACAGCCCATTTTACAAATGGTAAATCCTAATGAAGCCCAACTACTAAATCGAGAAACTTATGTACCTGATGGTATGACGGCACTCTATGATGCCATTGGTCAGTCAGTCATGAAACTAAAGGATGTGGCTGGTAAAGAAATTGATAATGATGAAGCGACAGCTGTGGTTGTTATCATAACTGACGGACATGAAAACTCCTCTCGATTCTTCAATTATGCTGGCATCAGTAAATTAATCAAAGAATTAGATGCACAGAAAAACTGGACCTTTAGTTATTTAGGTGCTACGATTGATGCTGTAAAAATTGCAGAAAGCCTAAATGTAAGAACCGCTAATTCTGTTTCCTTTGAAAAAGCATCAAGCAGTCGTACTTGGAAGCGCTTAGCGCAATCCAAAATGCGCTATTACGCTAAAAAAAGCGCTGGAGTTGTAAGCGATGAAATGATTATTGATGAAAAGGATATGGATTAAAATCATCTAATAGTAGAGCATCAATGTATTGATGCTCTACTTTACCAAATCACTAAAAAAATGCTTAAATTTAATGTCGAAAAAACACTAAAATAGCCATACATGAAAATACATCTTTTTAGAACGAATAACTTTCCGATAGAAGAATTTGAAGCGGTGGTATCATTGCTACAAAGCTATCCTGGGGTAATTAAATTTATTCCTTCTAATCTGGTAGGCAAAATCCATTCTGATCTATTATGGGAGGAAAAATGGGAAAAGCAAGTCTTTAATAAATTAGGCCCGCCTCCTATGGAAAGTATTGCGGAACGATTCACTGTGAGAAAAAAGGTATTTCCTACCAAGGTTACCTTAGCTCCTTGGGTGGAGTTTTTTAAAGTGTGTAATCTTTTACGCCAAGAAGCTGATATTGGAGATGATGAAATGGTGTTTCTATTAAGTGGGACTCGCAATGAAAGTAATTGGTTCTCTGGTTTAGATCCTCATGCTGCAAACGTTTTTATCCATACACAAGATTGGGATTATTTTATTGGGGGAGATAATCGTTTCCCCATTGCTTATCAGATCGGTGCCGCTTTGCTTAGGAGGCAAATGTTTACGAGTTACGCCAACTTAGAAGAAAAGGTCCATACGATTCCCAGAGGTTGTATGAATGATTATTGTGGGGATAAAAAAGAAGTGCATCTCAAACTACGTACCGCAGATATTTGTGGAGACTGCCAAAAAAGAATTAAAGAGAAAGGAGTAGATGGATTGCTATTCCAGCATGTCACTTCCATCTTTGAAGGCATTCGTACCCAAATGCTTTTCAAGGAGCGATTCGACTATCAATTAAAGCCTTCTCGATTGGCGATTCGTGGGCCGATGATGAATGTACATTTAGTAGATATGGGCAATCAAAAAATTCCTTTTAATCCAAAGGAGAAAGCCATCTATCTACTCTATCTCCAAAACGAACAAGGCCTAACTTCCGCCGAGTTCATCGACCAAGAATCCCAATTGCGAAAAATCTATCATGCCGTCACCACTCGCGCAGAATTAGCCGCTATCGAGAATGTAATTAAAAACTTAGTCAATGTCCATAGCAATGAATTATCTGTCACCAGCTCTCGCATCAAAAGCAAGATCAAACGCATAGTCGGCGAACAGATGATGTCGCATTATATTATTGATGGAGCACGTGGCGCCAAGAAGCAGATTGAGCTGGAAAGGAGCTTGGTGGAATGGGAAGAAGAATTCTAAACAGATTTTCAGATAACAGACGATTAGAACAATAGACTCTTATTGATTTATTATTATTTGGGCGCATCCCGATTCTTATTTTTCATCGGCCTGTAGGGGCGGTACCTATGTGTCCGCCCGCCGATGAAAAATAAGAATCGGGTCGGGCTATCCGTTCTTATGTGGCTGTTCGGCTCCTACTCTGCTAAGTGCTGCTTGTCTCTTATTGGAGCCTGCACATCACTAAGCGCCGTAAGTCG
>JAHDDN010000096.1:0-3262 GCA_020629335.1 Chitinophagales bacterium
CAAATAATGCAAAAAAAACGGCCTTTTTCCTTGTTTTTTAACACGGTTCATCCCGTGCGCCAAAGGCGCACAGGGATCTATTACGATACACTTGAGGATACGGGAGGCTGAAATAATGTGGGAAAGCGTTTTTTCATAATAATTCCTGCCCCGACATCTTCTAATAACTCTGAAATACCATCTATCGCAAGCGTCTCGCTTATGATTCTTTGCAGCTATTCTCGTTTTAACTTGCCAGCAAGACCTGTCATCCCGAATGCCGTAGGCATACAGGGATCTATTACGACAAAACTCAAGGATTTGGGAGGCTAAACTCATTAGCAATAATCGTTTTGACCATTAATATCATGGCTCCAAAGCTCGATTTAGAACTCCATTGGCCAAAACGAGAATAGCTGGATTCTTTGCCATTATATAGCTATTCCGTGTCTATTTATCCTTAAAACGATAAAAAACTTGACAAATTAAATTTTGTCAAGTACATTTGTAATTAACAATAAAAAATTTGTCAAAATGAAAAATATAATAGGACAACCTGCTCGTAATGGCGATTTTTTCAGACGGGATAAATTGATTAGTAAAATTTATCGCAGATTAGATGCTAGAGATCATGTCTTCTTGGCAGCTCCAAGAAGAGTAGGTAAAACATCAATTATGTTATATTTAGCAAAGTCTCCCAAGCCAAATTATCACTTTGTTTTTATTGATGTAGAGTCTGTTTATGATATTGAAATGTTCTATTATAAGCTTTGGGATTCCCTTGCACAAAATGACTTTCAAAGCTATATTGAAAAAGCATCTCAAAAGACAAAAACTTTTTTCACTAATGCATTGAATAGAATTAAAGGAGTAGGTATTCCTGTAATAGGTGGTAAAATTGATCTTAATGATGCTGAGAAATCCACGTATCAACAAGAGTTCGAGCAGCTTCTACGATCACTTAAGTTAGACGAAAATGAAAAGTTAGTTTTTATGATTGATGAGTTTCCTCAAGCGGTAGAAAACATCAAAAATAGGCATGGCAAAGAGGTCGCTAAACAATTTTTGCACCTATGTAGAGAACAACGACAATCTTCTGAAACTAATATGCTTTTTATGTACACAGGCTCTATTGGCTTACCAGCAGTTGTGCGTAGTATTACTTCAACAAAAGTAATCAACGATTTAAGTATAGTAGAAGTAACTCCCCTTTCTGCTTCAGAAGCTAAAGAATTGACTCAATTAATTTTAAACAACTATCAAGTAGAGTATAATCCAACTGCTATTGATTATTTAATAGAGAAAATTCAGTGGTTAATCCCATTTCATATTCAGCTAGCAGCACAAGAATTAATAGATATTTATGAATCTGAAGAAAGGGAGATAATTCACGCTGATATTGATCAGGCTTTTGATCAATTACTTAAGGTTAGAAATAACCAATATTTTGAACACTATTATGGTCGTCTAAAAGAAGCTTTTCCAAATGATAGTGTTTTCACTCAAATTATTCTCCTATTAAATCATATTGCTATTCATGATCACATCAATAAATCAGAAGCATACGATTTGATAGGAAAAAAACTAGTTGATGATGACTATGAACGAGTCATTGAATCCCTCCAGTTTGACGGGTATATCTACTATAGCGATGAGCAAAATCATTATGCATTCGCCTCTCAACTAATTAAAATGTGGTGGAAGAAATTTATCGTTAAGTAAAATTCTCTCAAATGAATTACACAACCGTAGATAGCGTATACAACCCTGGACAGCTCACAAAAACGGAGTTAATAGAGCGCTTTGTGGTTAGGCACAAGATTTTCAATAAGATATATCGCTCTATTAAAGAGGCCGATATGAGTGAGCCTGAACAGCATTTACTCATAGTTGGGCAAAGAGGAATGGGAAAAACCACCTTGCTACTTCGCTTGGCTTATGAGATAGAGGAAGATAGTGATCTAAATACTTGGTTGATGCCGATCGTACTGACAGAAGAGCAATATTCCATACGTGCTCTCTATAATCTTTGGGAAGAAATTGCTAAACATTTGGCGGATAATAATCCTATATTCGACGATTTGTTTCCACGCATGGATGCACTTTATACCAGACCTGCTGATGATGAAACTTATGAACAAAATATTTTTAAACTCTTAACTGAATCATTAAAAGCGAATGGTAAAAAGATTGTGCTTCTATTGGATAATGTACAAGATTTTTTAAAAAAAATGAGCAAGCAAGAAACACAACGCTTGCGAGAAGTATTAAGCCATTCTCCTTATATTCGATTAGTTGCTGCAGCACCTGTAACAGTAGAAGCTATTTATGATTATAAGCATCCACTTTACGAGCACTTCAAAACCCATCATTTAAAAGGCTTAGATTTAGAACAGACTTTTGAAGTATTAAAAATGTTAGGCCAACATTATCAACAAGAAAATTTTGAGGAAATATTAACCAATAAAAGAGGCCAGATACAAGCTTTACGACTGATATCCGGTGGAGTGATTAGAACCATCGTCTTATTATTTGAGTTTTTCACAGATAATCAGAATGATGATGTCTTTAAAAACTTAGAACGCCTATTAGATAGAGTAACTGGCCTATACAAGGATAGAACAGATGATCTGCCTAAAAACCTACAAGCGATCATACATACTATTGCCATGAATTGGGATGCTATATCAACTAAAGAAATAGCTGTACAAACTCGATTAGAAAGCAAAGTAATCTCCGCCCAACTCAAACAATTAGCTAAAAACGATTGGATCAACGTCATTCCAACCAATACCAAAAACCATCTTTATCAGCTCAATGAACGCTTTTATAATATTTGGTACCTCATGCGCTATGGGCGCCAAAAAGATGAGCAAAGGGTCATTTGGTTAGTTAAGTTTTATAAGAGTTGGTTTAGCAAAGATGAACTCAAAGACAGAATAGATTCCTTTCTCTATCATTATGATGAATATATGATTGCAGATCAAAATGCTAAATTTCTATTTCATACTTTTAATCATCCTGAATTAGAAATGCAGGCTTATTTAGAAGATTTAGCCCCCGATCTATATAAACGTTGGAATGTTGATTTCTCTCAAAAAGGTTATAGTGAAAAAGCTCAAGAAGATTATGAAATAGCCCAAGATTATTTCAGAGATCGTAATATGGAAATGGCGATTCAATATCATGAGAAGGCGGCTAAAGGTGAGATATCAGAATCTTATATGCAAATCGCTTGGATTTATGAAAACAAATTAAACGATTTTAAGAAAGCAGAAGAATA
>JAHDDN010000096.1:3362-8926 GCA_020629335.1 Chitinophagales bacterium
CCTAATTAAAGCTATTGATAAGGGATACTTCGAAGCTTATTTACAAATCGCTTGGATTTATAATAACAAATTAAACGACTTTAAGAAAGCAGAAGAATACCTAATTAAAGCTATTGATAAGGGATACTTCGAAGCTTATTTACAAATCGCTTGGTTTTATGAAAACAAATTAAACGACTTTAATAAAGCGGAAGAATACTTACTTAAAACTGTTAATGAAAATATTTTTAGAGCATGGCAGACATTAGGTGGTTTTTATCAAAAAAAATTACAGAATTATGAAAAAGCTAAAGCTGTATATTTGAGTGCAAGTAAGAAAGGGAAGAAAGGAGCTAAAACTTATTTAGCTTGGCTACTTTTTGATTATGTTAAAGATTCTGAGGAAGCCTTATCTTCTGCAGAGCAAGCTTTTCAAGAGACTAATTCCAAATTCTTTTCTAAAGATGCTTGTACTTTAGCTAATATGCAATTATGGAATCACTTATTTGATGAGGCGGCTGATACTGCTAACCTCTTTTTGTATGATGAAGTATTTTTAGATGAGCATACAGATAGAGTGAGTCAGTTTTTAGTTTTTGCGATGGCTAAGGAACAGTATCAGTTAGTGTATGAGTACTTTAGTGGGGGGCGAGGTTTAAGTGTCTTTTCTATTGAGCGATTTAAGCCTATTTGGTTTGCTTTGATGTATTTTATGCGGGAGCAATATCCTAATGAGTATTTGAAGATGGGGGGTGAATTTAAGGAGACGGTGGATGAGATTCTGGCGAAAGTGGAAGAGATGAGGGTGACTTATGCTTTGAAGGGGGCGGCTTCTGGCGGTTAGTGCATTCTTAAAGCTTTGTAATAAGTGGTGGATCAGCGTATGCTCCGAATAGTTGCTTATGTATTCCTTGAGTTGGGGGAATAGATCCCTGTCGGCCTACGGCCGTCGGGATGACAGCTTTTTTTTTAGACGGCATAGTGCATATAACGCAGTGATGGGCATTACGTTTTTTTGGACGTTGCAGTGCAAACGGAAAACACGCATCTTCAGGAATTGGACGTTGCGGTGTAACGGAAAACACGCATCTTCAGGGATTGGACGTTGCGGTGTAACGGAAAACACGCATCTTCAGGAATTGGACGTTGCGGTGCAAGGTCCCTACGGTTTTTTTTCAATATACCATTTAACGAATATACCAATCCACTACTTAACTAATTCACTAATACTGGTGGCGATGGATTTGAATTCTTCTTCGGTGAATTTTTTCTTTTGGGAAAAATTGATGGTGCCTTTATTGTCTAAGGGGACTAGGTGGATGTGGGCGTGTGGGACTTCTAAGCCCAATACGGTGATGCCGATTCGCTCGCATTCGATCGCCTGGTCCATGGCCTTGGCGATTTTTTTGGCGAAGAGCATCATGTCGGTCATGAGTTGGTCATCGAGATCGAAGAAGTAGTCGATTTCTTTTTTGGGGACGACTAAGGTGTGGCCTTTGGCGACTGGGAATATATCTAAGAAGGCGTAGAATTGTTCGTCTTCTGCGACTTTGTAGGAGGGAATTTCTCCTGCGATAATTTTTGAGAAAATGCTTTTCATAAGCGATGAGTTATGAGTGATGAATATCGTTCATCGTGATCCCCCTCCGCCCTGCGGGCACCTCCCCCAAGGGAGGACAGGCTTAGGGATGGTAGCGGTACTCAGCGTGATGAAGTAGCTTACGGCGCTTAGTGATGTGATGGCTGGCCCGAAGGGCAGACAAGCAGCACTTAGCAGAGTAGCTACTGAATAGCTGAGTGAGAGCGGACAGCCCGACCCTTCCTAATTTTTTCATCGGCCCGTAGGTGCGCACCTACGGGCCGATGAAAAAATTAGGAAGGGGAAGCCCCTAAGGAACCCTAAATTGAGATGTTTAAGATTTCGAATTTAATTTTGCCGGCTGGCACTTTGATTTCTACGGTGTCTCCTACTTCTTTTCCTAGGAGGCCTTTGCCAATGGGAGATTTTACGGATATTTTGCCTGTTTTGAGGTCCGCTTCATTTTCGGAAACGAGGGTGTAGTCAAATTCTTTTTTGATGCCTAGGTGTTTTACTTTTACTTTTGAGAGAACTTGAACTTTTGAGGTATCAATTTGTGAGGTATCCATTACTCGAGCCATACCAAAATCACTTTCTAACATTGCTATTTTCATTTCTAAGAGTCCTTGCTCTTCTTTTGCTGCATCGTATTCTGCATTTTCCGAAAGGTCGCCTTTATCTCTGGCTTCGGCGATTGCTCTTGATACACGTGGTCTTTCTGTTGTTTTCATCCAGTGTAATTCTTCTTTCATCTTGTCGTAACCTTCTTGTGTTACATAAATGTGGTCATTTGCCATAATTTAAAAATTTATACTTATAAGCATTTTTCTGCTTAGGTTAGCTACTATAAGTATCTGAATGAAAATAATCATCACTTTTGATGGCTTAATTTTATGCTGTACTGCGTTACTTTTTTTAGTAATAGCGCTGCTATTCCGTCAAAAAAGTGCCTTGTTCAGCATAAAATTAAGCTCATCAGAGAAGTGTCGATTATTTTCATTCAGGTACTTACATAGAAGGATGGATGAAAAAACTCTTCTCTGTATAAAGAAAAGAGGATTTTCATCCATCCTTATTGTTTTGATTCTCCCAAATTAGAAGAACTTAAATTTACGTTTTTTGGGCGTTTTGTCCAAATAAATGGGAGTATTTCGCCTTTATTCGGGACAACAAAATAGGAAACACATTTCAAGTCAAAAAAGTTCCCTAAAAAATTGAAGCCTAAGAAAAAAGGCATTTTTTACTAGAAGGTGTCTATATCTGTTGGTCTGATGACAGCCAACCATTTGATGGTTTTATCGAGGCCTAATTGGGGGGCTTCGATATGGATTAGATAGACTCCACCAGCGATTGCGAGGCCGTTATCATTTTTGAGATCCCATTCGGCGAAGTTGATGAGTTCTTTTCCTACTTCTGCTCCATAGGCCGTGCTTCCGATTATAGCCGCATTATCTATTGCTATATTTTTGACCAAGGTGCCATCTAAACTGAATATTCGGATGTTGCATATATCTGGTAAATTGGTAATTCGGATGCGATTGTCTAATTGATTCCTTTCATAATCAGAATAGGCATAATATGGATTGGGGACTGCACGAATATCGTCTAAGGCATTTTCAGCGATTTCTGAAACGCCAATTTGTGCAGCTAAGTCCTTGAAATTGAACCGATAATGAAGCGGCTCTCCTGTAGGCGTTTCTCTGTAAGGAGTAGCCATGTGGATTAGAATTTCGGCTCCTGAAGGTATTAAACCATTTTCCATCTCAATCATTTCACTCCCTTGTTCTAGTATTGTCGTGGCCACATATATTGCGGTGTTATAGATTTCTGAAGGGATGGCATCGACTATGGCTTGTGCTTCTTGAGCGCCATTATTATCCCCATTGGCTGCTAATTCAATGGCTTCTTCTTGCTTCCTTAATCGTAAGTTGAAGGCTTCGTGTATGGCTGTGCCGTTATCATATTGGGTACTCATGATGTAGACATAATGCTCTCCGCCAAACTTTAAGCCATTGGGAAATTGACCTTGGAATAATACATCTGTTGGGTTCCAAATCATATCTAAACCATTTTGATTATTAGTGGAATTTTCGCCGAACATCATATTTAGTCGCTCTCCTGTTTCTAAGTTGATGGCATAACCTGGGAACCATGAACGACCTATTTCATTTTCGTTATAGGAGCCATCTTTATTGAGTGATGGGTGGATACGCATGGTACTTGAAGCAGCTCTGCCTTGATTTATTTCGGCTGCTTTGCCTTGTTCTACTACGACGCATTGGGTCCATAAGTCTTGATCTTGGGTCAAGACTACTTTTACACTGGCTAAGTTATTAAGCGTATTAGTGGGCAATTGATATTCAGGACCACAGGAATTGCAGCCAGGACTCACTCCTAAATAGCTTCCTCGTACTTTTGCTGCTAGACAGAAAGGCGCTATGATTCCATCGAGTATTGTTTCGTAATGTTCATTATCGTCATAGTATTCGTAATCCACAAAAGCTAGATCTTGCTCCCAAGATGAGTCCGTACCTGACCTTATCCAGTTGAATACGCTTTCTCCTTCTTCATCTGAGATGCCTGTTAACCATCTATCTTGGCTGTTTTCAAACTCAATTTCTGCGTTTAGGAATGCATTTGCTAATTGAGGACTTAGTGCTTGTTTTAGGTTAATGGTAAAGCCTAATGATATTGCTTCACCATCAAGGGTCCAGCCTTCAATCATTATTTCATTCTCTCTGACCATATTGTATTCATTGGCGACATAGATATTGCCATTGGAATCACTTAAGGTCCAGGTGGAGAATGGGGTAATTAAGCCGACTGGTGCATCATCAAGGTAGACTCCCTCATCATTTTCTAAGACATTGATGGTTACTGTTTCTCCTTTAGCAGTACTTGCTTGGTCATCTATTGCATTCGGGCCATCTGTTGCAATATTTACCCAGACAGTTCCTTCAATTGCTCGTTCACTATCTAAGTAATACTTAACTCTATCGTAGCCTTTATAGGCTGTTTTGGGATTATAGTTAATGCTATTCCCATCTTCATTAATTAGGATTTCGTCTGCATTTGATGCTAGTAGACTTTCTAAATCAATATCGATTATTTCTACCCCATTGGGAAGGTCATTCTTGGTTAAATCTAGATCGATATTAAAATTAGGGTTGTTTGAAGCTTCTATTTTATAGGTATCATCTGCTGCAAAAGTAAGCTCGCCTAGCTCGCCTACTTGAATGACCACATTGGCTATATCGGTTGCGCCATATTGATCTGATATGGTATAGGTAAATTGAGCGACTCCTTCAAAGTCAGGTTTGGGTTCAAAGCTTAGTGTTAGGTCATCATTGATGGTGACCCAACCGTGTTCTACTTCTGTAGGGGTATTTTTAGGCATCCCGAATAGGCTGTTATTATTTATGTTTGCCTCTCCAATATGTGCAAATACGCTATTATAAATTTTGAGATCAAATGTTTCTGAAGGGATTAGTAAGGGGTCATATACCTTTACACTTACTGGGCCTTTAGGTTCTGAGCCGCCTAGGTAAACAGGTGTTTCCGCATAATTATTTGCTAAAATTTCTGCTTCGGTTTCTGGAGTTAATGCTATTATATTTCCGCCACTTCCTGTACCGCTTAATTGAATAATTTCTGGTCCTTCCCCGTATGTTGAATTTACTTGTATTCCACCCAACTGGGATTCTACTTTATGGGGGATGCCGACATATTTATCGATCCGATTTCTACCTGATAAATAAGGAGTTTGTTGACCACCTGCTTGCGGATTAGCTGGGTCAAAAGCTTGGAATTCATTATAGGCATAGGCTACTGCTGAGAAGTAGTATTTTTTATTATTTATCAAGCGTTTATCGCCTGTAGCAAATTGATCTTCTGTTATTTGGAAGCTGTGTTTAATACCGCTATCCGTACCATTGACTTTTAATACTGGGATACTTTCTCCGAATGTTAAATCTGATTCATAATTAATAACTCTGGTGACTCCATC
>JAHDDN010000096.1:9026-15153 GCA_020629335.1 Chitinophagales bacterium
CAGTCGCTTCTCCATTGTAAACAATCCCGAGATTGGCGTCTATATTACAGCCTACATAATCGTTATCATATTGTCCTAAATCGGGGTCTACCCACTGACCAAAGTAAACGCTATCTAGTGATACATTTGATTTATTATTTAATAGATATTTATAGAAGGTCATGTTATTAACTTCATCATTAGTGGCAAAGGCGAAAGCTAATGCACCTACTTCTAAACCAATTGCTTCGCCTCCTGTTTCTGTATGATCATTTCCTTTATCATTAAAGACCCACCAAATCATTTGGTCAGCATAGACCCCACAATTTTCCGAGTCTATTACGGGATAATCTCCAGCCGTTGGATCATAAATACCATTTCCATCAAAGTCAAAATAAGGGGCTAATTCTTTATCTTCTGGGAAGTCAAATCCTTGAGCGATTAGGTGAGGATTGTTTTTTCCTGGCCACAATAGTACTTCTTCGTTTATTTCTGAGGCCTCTACCGTACTTATGTTTGGATCGCTAAATAGATCTCTTAGTGCATCGATATCTTCTGCTTTTACTTCAAAGAATAGGTCGAATTCCTGGCAAACATCTTCTGTTACTTCTCCATTCTCATCTAATGGGCCTGGCCAGAAATCATTGCCTGATTGTCGGTAGGTTTGTGCGGCTATTTTTAATTGGCCTAATTGGTCAATACCACCAATCCAAAGTGCGCCTGCAAATATAGAACTAACAGATACTTCTCCAGAACCAACTTCAATTTTAGGTACTTCGTATTTAGCATCTGATAAATCCCACCAGGTATCTCCACCTGTCATTAAGCCAGCTCTTACGTTGTTGATATTCAATTCGGTATAAGCTGTTGGTCGCTCACATCCTGCGGTAACTTTTGATGCGCTGGAGAAATTTACTTGGCCAACATTTTCCCTGGCAAAAAGTGATAGTGAGCCTAAATAGCAGATTAGGAATATTATGCTTAAGTATTTAATGAGCTTTCTCATACTCTTCAATTTTGGGTAAAAAAGGGTAATACAGAAAATAAATGTACGTAATTATTTATTTATAAGCGTCATAAAAATGCAATTTCTTATCGCAATAAAAAATGCGAACTATCCCAAAGAAATAGTTCGCATTTTCTATTTGTAAGAATTAATTTCCTAGAAGGTATCCAAATCTGTTGGTCTGATGACTGCAAACCATTTGATGGTTTTATCAAGACCTAATTCTGGGGCTTCGATGTGAATAAGGTATACGCCTCCTCCTATTGGGACGCCTTTTTCATTCTTGAGGTCCCACTCTGCATAGTTAATTATTTCTTGGCCTACTTTTGAACCGTAAGATGTTCCTCCGATGACATCAGAGTTATCAACCTTGATGTCTTTGATCAGGGTGCCATCTAAGTTGAATACTCGAATGTTACAGATATCTGGCAAATTTGTGATTAGGATACGATTATCCAATTGACTATTTTCATATTCGGAATAAGCATAGTATGGATTGGGTACTGCATAAACCTCATCTAAGGCATTTTCTGCAATTTCACGTACCTCTTTATTAGCTGCTAAATCGCCAAAATTGAATTGGTAGTGCAATGGCTCTCCTACAGGGGATTGTCGGTAAGGAGTTGCCATGTGGATCAAGATTTCTGCAGCTGATGGTATTAAGCCTTCACTCATTGGTAGCATTTCATTACCTGGTTCTAATACTGTTGTTGATACATATAAGGCATCATCATAGATTTGTGAAGGAATGGCATCTGCGATTGCTTGTGCTTCTTCTGCTCCATTGATATCGCCTTGTGCTGCTAAATCAATGGCTTCTTGTTGCTTCTCTAATCTTAAGCTGAAGGCATTATGAGTCGCTACACCATTATCATATCTTGTACCCATGATGTAGACATAATGCTCTCCGCCAAATTTTAGGCCATTAGGAAATTGCCCTTGGAATAAAACATCTGTTGGGTTCCAGATCATATCTAATCCATTTTGATTACTGGTGGAGTTTTCACCGAACATCATATTCAGGCGCTCTCCAGTTTCAAGGTTGATTGCATAACCGGGGAACCATGAACGACCATATTCAGTATCACTATAAGAACCGTCTAACTTTAATGATTTGTGGAGACGCATCGTACTTGGAGACGCACCACCTTCATTTAAGCCTTGGGCTTTACCTTGTTCTACTACTACACATTGGGTCCATAGTTCTTTTTCTTGAGTTAAAACGACTTTGACGCTTGCTAAGTTATCCAAAGTATTATTGGGTAGTTCTGATTCTAATTCACAGCTACTACAACCTGGGCTTACTCCTAGGTAATCTCCTCTTACTTTTGCCGCTAAACAGAATGGTGCTATGGCCCCTTCAAGCATTGATTCGTAGTATTCTTCGTCATCATAGCCAGCATAGTCATCGTATAATAAATCATCTGGATTATCTGTTCCTGAGCGAATCCAATTGAATACGGATTCCCCATTTTGATCATTCATTGCTCCTAACCATCTGTCTTGACCATTTTCAAAAGTTAAGCTAGCATCAATGAATGCATTGGTTAATCTTGGCGTTAATGGTTGCTTTAAGGTAACAGTGAAACCAAGAGGTGTTTGATCTCCATCAATTGCCCAACCGCCTATTGCGATCTCATTCTCTGTTGTCATATTATACTCATTGGCTACATAAGTATTACCATTAGCATCTGTTAATGTCCAAGTTGAGAATGGAGTAATTAGACCATCTGGCGCATCTCCGATAAAGACATTTTCATCATTGTCTAGTACATTAATGACTACTGATTCACCTACTCCTGTGCTTGCCCTATCATCTAATGCGTTGGGACCTTCATTACTTATATTAACCCAAAGGGTTCCTGATATTACTCGATTATTATCTAAATAATAAGTTACTTTATCATAGCCTGAATAATCTGCTTTGGGGTCGTATTCAATTGAGGTACCGTCTGAGCTTATTATTATGGCATCTGCATTAGAAGCTTGAGGACTATCTAAATCGACACTCAACACTTCTGCATTTTCTGCTACATCATTGGCTGTCAATTCTATTTCTACTGTATAATTTGGATTGCCTGTAAACTCGGCTTTATAGGTGTCATCAGCGGCATAGGTAAGACCGCTTACATTTCCTACTTCAATGACTACATTTGCTATATCTGTATCACCATATTGATCTGAGACTGTGTAAGTAAATTGTTCTACTCCTTCAAAGCCTTCATTTGGCTCATAAGTTAGTGTATAATCATCATTGATTGTTACAGTGCCATTCGACAATTCGATTGGGGTATTAGGAGACATGCCTAAAAGACCACTTACATTTGGATCAGCCTCTCCTATATTACCAAATACACTATTGTGGATTTTAAGATCAAATGTGCCTGATGGAATTAATAATGGATCATAAACTTTCACATTGATTGGCCCATTGGGGTCTGAACCACCTACATAAACAGGCGTTTCAGAAAAGCCATTTGCTAATATCTCTGCTTCTGTCTCTGGGGTTAATTCTAATACATTACCCCCACTTCCTAGGCCACTTAATTGGATGATTTCTGGGCCATCGCCATATTCGGCATTTACTTGGACACCGCCAAACTGTGGTTCTTCTTTATGAGGAATACCTACATATTTGTCGATTCTATTTCTACCTTCTAAATAAGGTGTTTGTTGACCACCTGCTTGGGGATTCGCATAGTCAAAAGGCTGGTGTGCATTATGGGCATAAGCCACGACGGAGAAATAGTATTTTCTATTATTCACTAAGCGCTTATCACCTGTGGCGAATTGATCTTCTGTTACTTGGAAGGTGTGCTTGATACCATTATCTGAGCCTTCTACTTTTAAGATTGGGACAATTGCACCTACAGTAGCATCTGATTCGTAATTAATCAATCTCGTTACTCCATCAATGATATCTACTGTGGCAATTTCTCTCGCTTTATTAATATCACTATACTCTGATGTTGATACTTCGCTATCTTTTAGTTGGAAGATTCGGTAGCCTTGGAATCGGTATAAGGAGTCTGCTTCCCCTTGTGCTGATAAAACGGCATCTGCTTCTGCATAATCTTCGTTGGCATTATTTCCGCCTTCATTATAAAGGGAAATAATTAATTCTTTATCTAGCTCAATGATGCTCATATCTGGTGCATCGGGGCCATTTACTAATTTGAAGCAACTATCGAATAAGGCTTGCGCTTTGGCATCTGCTTTTAGCAATGGTTGGAAAGATGGACAGGGATATTCTACTCCATCACGTACCCATACAACGCCAACTATAACATCATCAACACTAGTAGGTAATAATTCAAATGGGCCAGATACTTGTAAGAATCTTCTATCTGCTGGCGGATTATTCACGGCACATTCAGACCAAACAGTAGGGCTTGTGTCGGAAGGATCATCAGGGAACATATAAGGATAAGGCTCACCTGCTTCCGTACCATTTCCACCATAAGTTAAAGGCGTACCATTTCTCCAATAACCTGATAAATAGCCATAAAAGTCGGAAGCTGATCGTGGATTACCTTGAGGAGAGTCATCATTATTGTAATAAACAAAAGCGGACATTCCCAATTCTTCGTATTCATCTTCTCCGTCTTCATTGACGCCTATGAATTTTTTAGGGCCTCTAAAGAAATCTACTCCTAACATTGGAATCTCATCATATAAATTATCGGTTGATTCTCCATTATAAACAATCCCTAAACCCGCATCTACATTACAACCGACATAATCGTTATCATATTGGCCTAAATCGGGATCTACCCATTGACCAAAGTAAACACTATCTAAACTAGTGGATGCTGTGTTATTGACTTCGTATTTATAGAAAGTCATATTGTTGACTTCATCATTGGTGGCAAAGGCAAAGGCTAATGCACCTATTTCTAAACCTATTGCTTCCCCTCCTGTAGCGGTATGATTATCCCCCTTATCATTAAAGATCCACCAAATCATTTGATCAGCATATACTCCAGAACAATCGGTGTCTATTACGGGATAATCGCCTTCTGTTGGATCATAAACTCCATCTGCATTTAAATCGAAAAATGGGGCTAAATTTTTATTTTCTGGTAAGTTAAATCCTTGTGCGATTAAGTGAGGATTATCTTTACCTGGCCATAATAATACATCTTGTGATATATCTGTGGGGCTTACGTAAGAGACTGTTTCATCACTAAATATTTCTCTTAGTGCTGCAATATTTTCTCCTTTAACCTCAAAGAAGCGATCAAAATCTCCACAAGTTTCCTCCTCTACTTCTCCATTTTCATCTAATGGTCCTGGCCAAAAATCATTGCCAGTTTGTCGATAAGTTTGAGCCGCTATTTTTAATTGTCCTAATTGGTCAATACCTCCAATCCAAAGGGCTCCTGCAAATAGGGAGCTAACAGAAGTTTCTCCAGAACCCACTTCTATTTTGGGTACTTCATATCTGCCATTAGATAAATCCCACCAGATATCTCCACCTGTCATTAGACCTGCTCTTACGTTATTGATATTGAGTTCGGTATAAGCGGTTGCTGGTTGGCAATTAGCTGTTATTTTACCGCTGGTGCTTGTATTTCCTTGTCCTACATCTTCTTTGGCAAAAATCATGGAGGTGCATAAAAATGCAAAGCATACTAAAAGGCATGTAATTTTTTTCAGCATATTATTCAATTTTAAGGATGATTGGAGAATGATGGCATTCTCTTTTTAATAGTGTTGGGTGGCACCAATATGCTTTGAAAAAACATTAGTTCAATTCAAAACAATGAACTAAAATTACATTATAAATAATTGGCAATCGTCATGGGGAAGTAATATCGTCGTCATTTTTTAGTCAGAAATACTGAGTAGTATTTGCGGTGGATGCGGCTATGAATGCGTGAGGGATGGGAGTGGTATGTGGCGTCCGTGAGCCGACTTACGTAGCTTAGCTGTGCGCAGGCTGGCTTTAGCAGACAAGCGCAGCTTAGCGGAGTAGGAGGTGAACAGCCACATAAGAGCGGACAGCCCGACCCTTCCTTATTTTTTCATTCGAGGGCGCACACATAGGTGCGCCCCTAATGGCGAATGAAAAAATAAGGAAGGGTCACGCCCAAAAAAAAATGCGAACTACCTAAAAAGGTAATTCGCATTTTCTGCTTT
>JAHDDN010000097.1 GCA_020629335.1 Chitinophagales bacterium
TTCCCTTACGAATCACTCTCCGAGTATGAATTCTTTGAAGGAAATTTAGCCGATATGAGCCCCAATAGTGAGCTACTGCCCTACGAATTACATACGCCTCTTTTTTCCGATTATGCAGGCAAATCACGCTTTATTTTTATACCTGAAGGCCAAAGTGCCCAATATACCGACTTAGGCGTATTAGACTTTCCTATAGGAAGTATCATCGTCAAAACCTTCTACTTTGAAAACGACTTAACAGATGCCTCCAAAGGACGAAGAATCATAGAAACACGCCTCTTAGTTAAGTACGAAACAGAATGGCAAGCCTTCTCCTACCATTGGACAGATGATCAATCAGCCGCTAACTTTTTCAAAACAGGTAAGATCGTACCAGTAGAATGGACACATACAGATGGTAGCCAACGCAGTACTAACTACCTAGTACCCAACAAAACAGAATGTAAAAGCTGTCACGAAATAGACGGGAAAATGACCCTCATAGGCCCCAAGGCCCGTAATCTAAATTTCACTTATAATTATGCTGACGGCCCTATGAACCAACTAGACAAATGGCAATCCTTAGGAAAGCTTACAGGTCTTAGCGAGAATATTCCTTATAATCCAAAATGGGATGACCCATCTACAGGTTCCTTAGATCAGCGTGCTCGCGCTTACTTAGATGTCAACTGCGCCCACTGTCACAATACCAACTCACCAGCTGATAATTCAGGCTTATTTCTACATTACGAAAATGTTGCAGACTCTATTGCCTTAGGAATATGCAAAACACCTGTAGCAGCAGGCGCAGGTTCAGGTGGCTTCCAATACGATATCGTACCTGGCAGTGCCGATAGCTCTATCGTAATCTACCGAATGGTCACCAACGAAATAGAAGAAATGATGCCCGAAATAGCACGTTCTGTCCAACACCAAGAAGGGATTGATCTTATCAGAGAATGGATTGATAGCTTGGAAGGTGGGTGTGATTAGAAAAGAATAGGCAAGGCAAATTTGACGAGAATAGCCTTGCTATTTAAAGAAAATTTAACGCAGCATAAGTGAAAAAGAAGCAGTCATAAATGAAGAGCAATTCTGTCCACTTACTTATATATCTCCTGATAATAATTAATTCTAACATACTAGTGACTAATATACCAAGCTACTAAAAAAGGCTTAGGGATGGTAGCGGTATGTGGCGTCGAGAGGCGGCTTATGGAGCTTAGGCAGATGCAGGCTGGCCACGGAGTGGCAGACAAATATGCCTTAGCGGAGTAGCCGCCGAACAGCCGCATAAGAGCGGACAGCCCGACGGCTGCGCTTCGCTTGCAATGAGTAATGCATAATGATGAATGCATAATATGTTGGCTCGTGCTGCGCACTTCGCTTTTACAAGCGCAGCGGGAAGCCCCAAATTTAGATAATTGTCTATTTGTATATTGCTTAATTTCTTCATCAGTTTATAGTCCTCCACGTCAGGATTTGTGAAAAGTTGATGAAGCTATTTTTTTGACTCGCAAGGCGAAAAACGAAGGCAACGCATCGCGTTGGTGAGGCTTTTCAACGCAGCGAGGCGGGAAAATAGCCCATCAAAACTCAAAAATTTCGATGTGGTGGACTATAAGTAGGAGGATAAAACTACTCTAACTTTATGACAAGCTCTTTTTCACTTATGCTGCGTTAAATTCTCCTTAAATAGCATAGCTATTCTCGTCAAATTTGCCTTGCCTAAATAAAAAAGCCCCTTAGTCTAAAGGCTATTTAGTTTTGTCCTCCTACTTACCAAGCAAAAAGCTTATCTTTGCGCATTATGAGTAAAGAAATATTTGATCAAGTTCAACAAATGCTTTCGGAGGTGGAAGCATTTACGACCGATAATAAGGATGCTTTGGAGCAATATCGTATTCAGTATATTGGCTCTAAGGGTAGCGTGAAGAAGATATTGGGAGAATTTAGAAATATAGAACCCGCACGTAAGAAAGAGTTTGGGCAAGCAGTAAATGCCTTGAAAAAGGCCGCAGAGGATAAGTATCAGGCTTTAAAAGATGCCTTAGATAATGCAGTTGATACAGATATAGATGTCCCTGATTTGAGTATGCCTACGAATGATCGTACGATTGGGAGTAGACATCCTATTTCTATAGTAGGAGATCAGATCAATGATATATTTAATCGGATTGGTTTTACAATAGTAGAAGGGCCTGAAATAGAAGACGATTGGCATAACTTTACGGCTTTGAATACGCCAGCGGATCACCCTGCAAGGGATATGCAAGACACTTTCTATGTAAAGAAAGAGCCTGCAATGATGCTTCGTACTCATACCTCACCTGTACAAGTGCGTACGATGATGAATAATGAGCCGCCTATACGTGTGATTTCTCCTGGTCGAGTATATCGTAATGAGACAATTTCTGCCAGAGCGCATTGCCAGTTTCATCAGGTGGAGGGGCTTTATATTGCGGAGAATGTTTCTTTCGCTGACATGAAACAAACCTTGCTTTATTTTGCCAAAGAGATGTTTGGGGAGGATACTGAATTACAGTTGCGTCCTTCTTTCTTCCCATTTACGGAGCCGTCTGCGGAAATGGATATTACTTGCTTAATTTGTAAAGGAGATGGTTGTTCAGTTTGTAAGTATACTGGCTGGGTGGAGATAATGGGTTGCGGAATGGTTGATCCGAATGTATTGCGCAACTGTAATATTGATCCTGAGAAGTATACTGGTTTTGCTTTTGGAATAGGTATAGAAAGAACCGCCATGCTCAAGTATGGGCTGAATGACCTTCGACTCTTCTTTGAGAATGATGTGCGCTTCTTGAGACAATTTAGTACCGAAGTATAAATAAGTTAATAGTCCATAGATTTCTAACTATGGACTATTGACCATCGACTATGGACCTTTTAAAAAAGCTTTTATGACATTTGAGGAGATTAAAAAGATAGTGATTGTTGGCGCTGGAACTATGGGCAGTGGCATTGCACAAATGAGTGCTTTAGCGGGCTATGAAACTGTTCTATTTGACATACAAGCAAGTGCTATCAAAAAGGCGGAAGAAAGCATTGAAAAAAACTTAGATGGGGGGATCAAGCGCAACAAACTCAGCGAGGAAGATAAGATTGCTTGCCTATCACGTATTAGCTTCACAGACTCCTTTGAGGATTTAAAAGGCGATGTAATTATTGAGGCCATCGTGGAGAAATTAACGGTCAAAAAAGACTTATTTCAGCGCTTGGAATTGCTCAATGATCCAAAAACAATCTTTGCGACTAATACTTCATCTATTCCTGTTACTCGTATTGCGGCGGAACTGAATAATCCTGAAAGAATGGTCGGGATGCACTTCTTCAATCCTGCCCATATCATGAAGTTGGTGGAAGTTATTTCGGGAGTAGCCACTAGCCCAGCAATAGCGGAAGCTACGAAGGCATTAGCTGAAAAGATGGGAAAGAAAGCCGTTATGGCCAAGGATTCTCCTGGCTTTATTGTGAATAGAGTCGCTCGTCATTTCTATGTGGAGAGCTTAAAAGTATTGGAAGAAAATGTTTCCGATACTGAGGGCATTGATCAACTCCTCAAAGCAACAGGTTTCAGAATGGGACCTTTTGAGTTATTAGATTTGATTGGAGTAGATGTGAATTACTCGGTTACTTGTTCCATGTTTGAGTCCTTCCATCAAGAAGCCCGATTCCGCCCTAACCGCATCCAACAACAATTGGTAGATGCGGGTCATTTTGGCAGAAAGTCTGGGAAGGGTTTTTATGATTATACGTCGTAGGGACGTTGCACTGCAACGTCCTACGCCCCCAAGAAACTTCCTCCACAAACTCGAATCGTCTGTCCAGTAATACCTACAGCTCCAGGACTGGCTAAAAAAGTAATCGCCTCAGCAATATCAATAGGCAAACCTCCTTGCCCCAAACTACACAAACGCCTCGCTGCTTCTTTCACCATTAAGGGAACTTTAGCTGTCATTTTTGTTTCTATGAAGCCTGGTGCTAAGGCATTCGTTGTGATACCTCTCCCCGCTCCTTCTGTAGCCATCGCTCGCATGAGTTCTATCACGCCTGCCTTAGTAGCCGAGTAATTAGTCTGGCCCAAATTACCACCAATGCCTGAAATGGAGGATAAGCTAATAATACGCCCGCCATCATTCATTCCCTCCTTCATCAATCCTTGAGAAAGATCCATCACTGCCTTAAAATTAACCGCCATGACCAGATCCCAATAATGTTCGGGCATTTTAGCCAAGGTTTTATCCCTCGTGATTCCCGCATTATTCACCAATATATCCAAGCCCTTCCCCACTTTATTTTGCATAAAGTCTCGTACTTGTTGCAAAGCATCTTCCGCTGTCACATCTAATAGAAAAGCCTTCCCCCCTAATTGCTCCGCAATATCTACCATTTCCATACTTTGAGAGGCCAAGTCTGCCATAATCACTTCTGCCCCTTCTCTCGCTAATACCTTGGCTGTTTTCGCCCCAATACCTCTACCAGCACCCGTTACCAAGGCCGTTTTACCTTTCAAAGATTGCGCAATAGGCAAACCACCAATTGAGTTTGTTCGCTCATCAATATGCCATACTTGTCCAGTAATAAAAGAGGATCTCGAAGAAAGCAAAAAGTACACCACAGGCAAGATACGCTCTCGAATAGCATCTCCATCTTTAGCCACTATATCCGACACTCTCACTAATTGCACCGTCGTACCTCGCTTACCTAATTCTCTCGCTAAAGAACGAGTCACTCCTTCTACCGAATGAATGACGGAACGTTTCTCCACACTATCTTTCTCAGCCACTTCAGGACATAGTACAATGATGCGTCCTCCCCCTTTCACTTTCTTTAAATGCGCACTCAAAAATCGGTGCAAATAATTTAATTCCTCCAAAGTATCCAATCCAGATAAATCCATCAAAATAGCATGAGCTTTTTGCGCATCCGTAGAAACAATAGCCCCCATTTTTGCCAAAGCCGCCGCCAAATCGCCCTTGATAAAATGCTTCTCCAAACTACCCAAAAGAATAATTTTCTCCTCCAACTCATCCACTCGAACAGCCTGATTTAAACGCTTCAGTTCATAAGGTACAGGAACAGGAAGCGAAAATTGTTTGACAGCTTTTTTGAGCCATTTATTTTGTAAAAAATCTGACATAGTATTGGTCTTATGTTTGTTTTAATTTTTAGGGCGTGCCCATGCGTCGTATGAATAGGCTTTGTACCCGACTAAATTAATCATTCATCATCACGCATTATGCATTCGCCGAAGGCGCATGGTCGGGCTGTCCGCTCTTATGGGGCTATTCAGTTGCTATTTCGCTAAGTGCTGCTTGTCTCTGCGAGCCATCGCATCACTAAGCTACATTAGCACCTTCATATACGCCCCATACCGCTACCATCCCTCACGCAAAAATAGTAGTGTGTATTGGGTCATGAGTATTGAGGCAAATGGTACTCACTACTCAATACTAAAATGCCCCATACCGCTACTATCTTTCACGCAAATTTAGTCAATTTGTGATTAAAGTTTTACAAAAAAAATCTGTAAAAAAATAATAGCTCCTTTGTTTTTCACATTGTTATTCTATATATTGCATGATAGTATTCTTTATGTTTCCCAATTGCATATTGAATTTCAGCTTGTTTTAGTATCAATATTTTAGACCATCCATTAAAAGAGAAATGTTTAGGTATTCTCTACATAACAAAACATGCAAGATTTTTAAAACAATTTTTGTTAATATTTTTTTGAAATAATTTTATTATACATAAAAATACCATTCAAAATGGTATCAGTTAATCGGTATATTTATGTGTAAATAACAATTTCAAAATTTATTTGACAAATCACTAGTAGATGAGGTATACTCAATACAGAGATTCCTCTCTGATTACTAAATTTATTTAGTGTGGAAATCTTGTATCTATAAGCATAATAATACGATGGAATATTAACTAAATTGAACATCATGAAAATTACATTAGTAATAAAACTACTTTTAATTAGCACATTTTTACAAGCTCAAGATATTGAATACACTTTATTCAATAGCAGTAATGGATTTGTAGACGATCTAGTGTCTGGATTATTTGTAGATAGTCATAATAGACTTTGGATCGGAACCTATAATAATGGGATATTTACTTACAAAGATGATGCCTTCACTCACTATGATGAAAATGAATATGATCTACTAACAGGGAGAGCGAAGGCTTTTGTAGAGGATAGCTTAGGTAATATATGGGTTGGTTTTTATGATAGTAGTCAAGGAGGAGTCATGATGTTTGATGGGAATGAGTTTATTCCTAAACATACTCCAAGTGATTCTATCTCTATAGGAAGAGTATTGGATATAGAAATTAATGAGCTAACTAATGAATTATTAGTTTACGAAGCACCTAATAATTATAATGCTGCTACTATTAATGTTATTCAGGAAGACAGTATAAGCGTATATACTTTAGGTACAACAACTAACAGCATTATAGACGATGGTGGTGATATTTTAGTAACCAATGAAGGTACTATATTCGTAACTGGAAGATTTGATGGTTTATTTACTTTAGAAGAAGATAGTTTAATGCTCTTTACTGCTACTTATGATGAATTACTTGAAGGAGACTATGTTGGCAAGTATGATCTGTTGCAAGATCAGGAGGGCTATATCTGGATAAACTTTCAATGGGAAGGCTTAGTAATCATCAATGAAGAACTAAGTTTTTGGACCGTTTTTCATATGATAGATAACAACTATAATGACATAGGAGTATTGCCAGGACAAAGACTATGGAATTTCTCCCAAAATACTAATGGGGAAGTTTGGTTTGTCACAACAGACTTTGTTCATCCTCTTTATGGAAATGTAAGCAATATGTATGTCCATACTTTTAGAGATGGCGAAATGATCACTATAGAAGTAGTGAATAGCCAATATATAGACGAGCATCAAGGAGTGATAGCCGTAGATAATAGTAATATATGGGTAGGCGTAGAGGGGCAGCTAATGAGAGTTGCTTATGAATTTGAAGAGGAGGTAACTGATAGCCTGCCTATTTACAATGAAGTGGCAAAGCCAAGAAAAAACTATTTATACCCTAATCCTGCAGATCAACATATTTACACTTTAATGGAGGAAGAGAGCAATTATGAAATATACGACCTTTATGGTCAATTATTGAAAAGCGGTAGTTTTCTTAACAGAAGAATCAATACAACTTCCTTGGCTAATGGACACTATGTCATCAAAATTCTTAAAGATGAATCTCAATATGTCCAACCTATAATCATACAACATTAACCTAAATAAAGAATCATGAGACTAGTTTTATATATCATAATAGGCTTTTTACTAAGCAGTAATTTACTGGCCCAAGAAGAAGCAATATACACTTACTTTAATGAGAGCAATGGCTTTGCGGATATCTCTGTAAGATCATTGTACGTGGATAGTCAGGGAATGATTTGGATTGGAACAGATGATGAAGGGGTATATACTTATTATGAGGGTCTATTTACCCATTATCCTTACTTTAGCAATGGCTTTTTTAACGAGAATTATATTCAGGGGGTAGTGAATGATTTTAAAGAGGATAGCGAAGGAAATATTTGGATCGCCATTCAAGATTCTGAATATGGAGGTATTTATCAATATGATGGTTCTCAAATTAACTTAGTTCATCCCTTTGGAGATAACTCTCCATTATTGACCTACAGAGTGATGTGTCTTTTTGTAGATCAAGAGCATAATGACGATTTATGGGTTGGGTATAAACCATCTCCAGGCATTACTGGAGGCCTTCAAATTTTTAAAGAAGATACCATATTAACGTACTCTTATGATCATGGGAATAGCCCTGATATGTATGGTGTTTCTGAAATACAAAGACATCCATCAGATACGATGTTTGTGATTGCTGGTAATGAAATAGCTTATTTAGAAATGGACAACGCAGGTAATTTTTATACACCAGAGATACCAATTTTTAGTGGAATTTATAATGCTAATAATATCATATTTGGAGGAGAGCATGATATTATAATGAGTTCAGGACATGGAGTTCTCTTTTATGATGAAGGCATCGGTTGGGATGTTTATTCCTCGCCTGGGGGTGGTGGACCTCATGGATCTAGCGATTGTGTATTTAAAGATAGTGATGCTCATATGTGGACACTTACAGGTAGTAATACTGATTATAAGGATTTGCATAGATTAGCTGCAGGTACATGGACTAATTATGGAGAATTTGAAATCGCAGTGGGTTTTGGTAGAGCCTGGATCATAGAAGACGAAGAGCATAATATTTGGATAGGCACTAATGATGGCTTAGTGAGAATATCTAATGTGATTTATAATCCAACTGATCTGTTAGAGTTAGCTGAAACAAACATTTTGAAATCTTATCCTAATCCTGCCCATCATACACTATATGTAGACACACCTATAGAGAGCAGTTATGGGTTATTTGATGCGCAAGGAAAAGTAGTTTCTCATGGGACATTAGCTCCTTCTACAAATACAATTAATGTAGCCAGTTTACCCAATGGTTTTTACTGCTTAAAAATAAATAATCAACTAAATAATATTACTCAAAGAGTTTTAATACAACACTAGGGATAATAGTAATGATGAAAAGACAACTTAATCATTTACTATTTCAATATTCCTTAATTTTTTCACCCTAAAATTATTTGTTATGAAAAACATTTTCAAACTATTGGTTTTGATGATGATTAGCATCTCCTCATTTGCAGGAGGTGAGCTAAAAATTCAAGATCAAGTATTTCCCACATCTCCAGATGCAGCGGCATATACAAAATATGTAAATGTGCCTATTGGGAAATATACAGGGACCACAGATATAAGTATCCCACTTTATGAGATAAAAGGGCGTAATTTGAGTCTGCCCATGAGTTTAAGTTACCACCCTTCAGGAGTAAAGGTTGCAGAAGAGTCGAGTTGCGTCGGAATGGGTTGGAGTTTGAACGCAGGTGGCCTTATAACTAGAACAGTCCAAGGATTACCTGATGATTTACCAGGAGGATTCTTAGATCAAAATGGAATAGGAAATGACGGAGTTGTCGTACCAACCAACATAAATGATAGTACCGAAGATTGGCTGGATGATTTATGTACATTCGATCCTTTTAGCTTAGTAGATGAATGTGAAAAACTTGAAAATAACGAGATAGATGGCCTACCTGACATATTTCAATTTAATTTTGATGGGTATATGGGGTCTTTTACTATTGATCAAAACAATCAAGAAATCCTAATTACGCCTCATCAAAACTTAAAAGTTGATTTTGAATTTAAAATAGATAATGGAACAGAGAAGTATGACATAGATGAATTTACTGTAATTAGTGAAGATGGGACAAAGTATATTTTAGTCATACAGAAAGAAGTAGTGGTGTTTATAAACAAGAAGGAGAATGGTTCATAGGCGATTTAGATATTTCTGACTTGGGTTTAGTAGACAGTGACGAGTTTAGAGCATTTTTGAGAATTATAGGAGTAGATATAGATAATATAATTCCTATGTTACTAGAAAATTTAGGACTCCCCACATCAACAGGTATACCTATCAATTTTGTTGATAGGGAGGTACCCGAACATACTCTTAGTTGGTATTTGAGTGAAATTATTGCTCCTAATAATGATTACAACACTTCACAGGTTTTTAATGATAGAATAAAATTCACCTATAAGCGCACAGTGAAGCCAGTAACCCAAAAAATAAATATGTTGGAGTATATTACTTCTCCATCACAGGAAGATTGCCCTGGCTTTTATTTTCCTAAAGCACATGTTTATAGTTATTATGAACGAGAGGTATATCCTATCTATGTATCTAATATTCATTGTTTATCTAGTAATACAAAAGTTAACCTTGCTTATGATAATTTAAGGCCAGATTTACCAAATGCAGAAAGACTGAAAGGTATTGATGTAACAGTAGATGGTGAGTTGGTCAAAAGTTACTCAATGAAACAAAAGTTCTTTGGTCAAACCATACCTCCTAATATACCATTGGATGAGCATAAATTTTATAAAAGGATGTTCCTAGCAAAATTACAAAATAATATGCTTATTGAAACTTGTGAACAAATTGATCCTAATGGCGATAGACCAGATAATACTAGTCTAATGGGAACTATGAACCCCTATGAGTTTAGCTACAATAATCCCGATTTATTAGCACGCAAGGATTCTTATCAATATGACCATTGGGGCTTTTTTAATAATGCTAATAATAATGACCTGCTTTTTGACCAAAAAGGATCAAGCTTACCAGAAACTATTCCTGAACAAAATGAGGGAGCTCATAGATTCACTAATATAAATACCAGTCAATATGGCACCCTAAGTGAAATTGCTTATCCTACAGCTTCCAGTGCAGTGTATACTTATGAATCAAATTCTTATTTAGATAATAATTTGAGTGAAGTATATGGAGGTGGAGTTAGGCTAAGTACTATGAATCATTATAGCGGTATCAATAATGAAGGGCTATCTAAAACTTTTATTTACGGGGACATATCCTCTGGCATATTATATAAAAATGACAATTATCAATTTAATGTTAGCCAATATATCTATGGGTTTTCACCCAAGACAGGAAATCCGTCTAGTATTCCTTTGATTCCCCTTCCTCCTTATACTGAAAGATACAATTGTGATCCCCTAAGTATCGTAAAAAGCGACAATGTTCATAATTACATTAGTATTAATGGCCCCTGTGTGGCTTATAAAGAAGTAACAGAATCTTTTCCAGGTAATGGTTATATTGTTCAGGAGTTTAAAACTGGTCCTCAAGATGATATAAGTAATTATCCATTTCCTCCTAATACCCAATTTTCTCATAGAAGAGGTTTATTGGAAAGTAATAAGGTTTATAGTGAAACAGGAAATTTAATTAGGGAAGATCATTATGAATATAATATCACCACTGTTAGAAAAAATTGGGGGGTAACTATTGGAACAATAGAAAGTGTTTTAGATGAAGCATTATTAGTACCGATATTTGATATTTTTGGATTTGGCGATCAGGTACCAAATGCTATTGAAACGATAGAAAACACCTTTATACTTGACCCTTATCAAAGAGCGTCCTACGAATTTTATTCAGATCGTATTGAATTAGACGAAGTAGAATCAACGATTTATGAAGAAGGGGGAAGTCCTATGGTACAAAGAACAGACTATACTTATCGTAATAGTTATCCTCACTTACTACAATCTAAAAGTACAACATTATTAAATGGCTTTGAAACTAACAGTATTGAATATGAGTATACTGCAGATGATTTGGTAAACTACTCAGTAATGAATGCTAATCACATGCATAATTATCCGATTTCAGTCATACAATCAGGGAAAATTAATAAAGTCGAAGAATACACTTATGAGAGTAAAAATATATTTGGCAACTCTCTGTGGCTATTGAGTTCTTACCATGACAAAACTACAGACTATAAAAAGTTTTACGATAACTATGATAATTATCAAAACTTAATTGAATACCATCGAGAAGGAGACGTACATACTCATATAGCTTATGACAATAGTCGGCACTACCTTCCTATTTATGAAACGATCAACCCTAAGTTAGGTTGTAATGATATTCAGTCATGTAAATTAGAGCGAAATATCTATACTGAATATGATAAGCGCTGGAGTACACCTACCATTAAGGCCACACAAATAACTTTTGACCCCTCATTTAGTCCTTATGTAGCCTTTACAACTGGTTCCTATCATTTATCAAATGATGTATGGTTAAGTAGTACTTATAGCTATGATAATTTAGGTAGAGTAGTTGGATCAAAAAAAGAAGGTGAGTTAGAAGTATTCAACATATATCGCCAACCAACAGGAAATAACTGTACAGAACATTATATTTCTACTAAAAACAGACGTGGGATTACCACAAGAACCTATTTAGATGGTCTTAGTAGACCCATCCAAAAATCTGTTTTTGGATTAACCAGTGATCCCCTTATTACACCTATTAGATACACTGATGATGGAAAAATCACAAACAAATATCTTCCATTTAGCCATAATGATTATGATGGGAGCTTAATTACAGACTTTGTTATTAATTCATGGAAAGAAGATCAAGCAGAATTTTATGACATAACTCTAAATGAAACTTCTACCGATAGTGATATAACAGGACCACATGATCAATTATATACACAAGTTGGTTATGATAATTCTCCTTTAAATAGAGTCTCCAATAAAAACTTGCCAGAAGATTGGGAAGATGTATCATATACCTATAAAACTAATGAAGCTGGTGAGGTGAAAAAATGGAGTGGATTAGCCCCCTCAGGAACTTATGCCGCTGGAGGTTTATTTAAAGAATCTTACACAGACGAAAGAGGGCTTACTCACGAAAGATTCAAAAATTTCATAGGTCAATTAGTCTTATACCGAAAAACAGACGGAGCTAATAAAGTAGATACCTACTATCAATACGATGGGTTTGGGAATTTGACTTATATCATACCCCCAATGGCAGTGGCAAATCCATTTGAAGCTTCTAAATATGCTTTTATTTATACTTACGATACTAAACAAAGATTAACTAGTAAGAAAGTCCCAGGAAAAGCAACTGAAGAGTTTCAGTACGATGCCTTAGATAGAGTAACAGTACACTTCAATGGTTTAGTAGAGATTTTTATAAAATATGATGAATTAAGTAGACCTATATTGACATCCAGAAAACCAATCTACCCTTCTACTACCTTTCTAAATGATCCTGCCGTTCTAACAGAAACAGTGTATGATTATTTTTCAGTAGGTGATTTAGCTCCACAGGAATTAGAGCTTCAAGATAAATGTGTTACTGATTTTGCTTTTAAAGATAAGGTTATTGCTACTCGTGTAAGAATCCTAAAACCTGAAAATAGCGAGACAGATTATCATGATGATATGAATGACTATATTTTTACTTTTTATGATTATGATGAAGAAGGACGAAATATTGTTGAATGTAGTAATAGTTTCTTAGACGAGTCTTATAAATCTAAAATATTCGTTTATAATCCAGCAGGAGATATCGTAAATGAAATAAATACAGTTGATTATAAAGGAGAAGAATTAGAAGTTAGCAAGAATTATAGCTATGATAATGCTGGTAGGATACTAACAATTGATATTGATGCTGATGGAGCAGTCACTAATGTAACAACCAATACCTATGATGCATTAGGTCGATTAGCTTCTAAAAATGTCGGGGGAATTCATAAAAACGTATATGAATATAACCTTAAAAATTATGTTGAATTAATTAACAATATTGGAGCTCAAGCATGTGATAATGCCATAGTTACCCTTACTGACTCGGGTGGTGAACAAATGACAGATACTGGAGAAGATGGTGGGGAAAGAGTTGATGATTGCTGGGAAAGTGGCAAAGTCAGTCTATTAAATATTTACATTTTATCCGAAGAATATTTCTCAACAACGGAAGAACGTGAGCATTTCGCTGAGTTAGTATATTATATATACGACGAAGATAATCCAATTAAAAACAATAATGATGTAACACTTAATTTTGAGCAGCAAAATCACTTAAATGAACTTGAACAGCTATTACAAGATCCTAATCAACCTATTATATTGGAAGAGGATTTGATGAGCAATGCTTATCAAATTAATGAAGTTCTTCCGCTATTACAAGCAATGGGCCAACCGAATCAACAACCTTCAAAGGTAAACAGATGGTCAAGAGATCAGCAAAATGAATTAGTAGGCTTATTTACTGAAGTAGAAGAGCAGAACTTATATGAAAACTACCATAATGCTTATTATAAATTAAGTACTTATGTCGAAGCTTATTGTGAAGCTTTAAGTGAGATAAATGGAAATAGTAGGCCTATATTAACTCCACCTGGTCAAAGAACTGCTGGAGAAAGTATACAAGATAATAATGGAATTAGGTTTGAACCTGACGGATTTGGAGATTATGCACCAATTTTCAGTATGACAGTCGATTACGATACTGAAAATTCAGAAATTGACGAAATTCACTGGCGATCAGCCTTAGATTGTGTTGAAAGATATTATGTATTCGAATATGACTGGTTAGGTCGATTAATAGATGCAAATTATGAGGACGAAGTTCCCGATCCTACTTCGACAAGTAATACGAATGTCCCTGGTAACTGGCACTATATCTATGGAGAGGACTTATATTCTGTAAATGATATAACTTATGATCTTAATGGTAATATTAAAACTATAAAAAGAAACGGCTTCTTACCACAGACATATACTGTAGGTAATAATTATAATGGAAGTAATCCTTCATATTTTGGAGTCGTTGATGATTTGAATTATGAATATGATGGAAATCGATTGATCAAGTTAGATGATTCTTCAGATAACTCTTCTAACTACATATCTAATAATCAACCACAAAGAATAGATTTCTCCGATAATGGTTATAGTGCGCCAGAGGAATACGAGTATGATGAGAATGGAAATATGACTTTTGATAAGAATCGAAAAATCAAAGTTAAGTATAATATGCTTAACTTACCTGAACAGATATCAAGAGGTGATCATGAGATGTTTATTTATTACGATGCTAATGGCAATAAGCTACGAAAGACAAGTTGTATTACAGAAAGAGAGGTAAATGGACCTATTATCATCGAGCCAATAAGACCAATTCGCCCATTTGGAGGAGGACCCTTTTTTCAAAATAATCCATCACTAAGCACACAAGGTGATCCTTACGGTCCTTTCCTGACAACAATCTCAACTACCACTGGGGGAATAATTAATTATCCAACCACGACAACTACGACAACAGAATGCTATAAAAAAGATTACATTTATAATCGGGAATATGTCAATGACGTTTTAGAAGCAATTAATCACGAGGATGGTAGAATAGTCTATGATGTAGAGGATCCACTTACTATACCTATTTCTTATGATTTTATAGTAAAAGATCACTTAGGAAATGGGCGACTATTTCTCTCTAAACCAGTACAGTTAGAGGAAGGAGAAGGACCTCATATTGTTTTACAACAAGAAAAGCATTATTATCCTTTTGGCTTGACTATGACAGCAATAAGCCCTACCTTTACTACACCA